>NZ_AZAY01000007.1 GCF_001021165.1 Marinitoga sp. 1197 | reverse complement strand
TCCTGGTTGTCCTGCTGCGTTATGCCATATTAATTCTTTTACTTTTTCTTCGAATATTTGTTCTGTTTCTTTTTCATGTTGTGAAAGTAAATCATATACTTGTTCTTTTGTAAAGTATGGTACTTCTAAATGTTCTGCTATGTTGAATGGACTGGCATTATCTTCTAATATTCCGCTTAGATATCCTACGCTTATTAATATTACACTTCTTAACCCATATATTTTTCTATCATGATATATATTTCTTATCACATGTAAAAATTGATTCATTAACTTTGAATTTTCAAATTTCTCAAATTCATCTATCATTAATACTATTTCTTTTCCTTCTTTTTCTGTTATCTCTTCAATTAAATTTCTTATATCATCTATACTTCCTGGTATAGTTAAATCAATAGTTTTACCATACAAACCTTTTAATGAACGATTTATATCCTTTACAAACGTCCTTAAAAATTCAATTTTTCCTTTTTCTCCATAACTTTCAAAAGATATAAAAATAGGTAAATATTTTTCTTTTGTTTTTTCAACTATATCTTTTAACAATGTTGTTTTTCCGCTTTGTCTTGGTGCTGATACTGTGAAGTATCTCCAGTTTTCTATATGATCAAGCGCTTCTTTCATTATATCAGGTCTTTCCACATAATAACATGTCTTTTTATCAACAGGACCACTTGTGCAGAATCTCCTCATCTCTTCACCTCCGGTGTTACACGCCTACAACTATATTCGCGCTGCTGCGGACATCGGTTTAATTTTTTTTGATTTTTATACACTTGAATTATATCACATTTCAGTAATTTCATTTTAAACTAATCACATAACTATTGCACTCTCTTTTTTTGTCCCAGCAATATATGAAAAAGACTATAATATAACAAATTTAAGAAATAATATTTCAGAAGGTGAATTATATGGGAATATACTATCAATTATTCTTTGAATAAATTTAAATATTCTGATATTCAATGTTCTATTAATAAAATAAGCGGGGAAATTCCCCGCTTTATTTATATTAACCTATAAATTCTATTAACCCCAAACTTCCATCTTTCCTTTTATAAACAACATTAACTTCTTCTGAATCTGAGTTTCTAAATACAAAAAATTCATGACCCAATAATTCCAGTTGCAATACTGCTTCTTCCAATGAATACATATTTAAATCAAAACGCTTTTTTTTACTAATTTTTGTCCATATTTCCTCTTCTTCTTCAAGAATATCACTGTTTATTTCTTTAAATGGATTAGGTGCATCGTGATTCTGCAATTTTGATTTGAACTTTTTTAATTTTCTTTCAAAAGCATCTGAAACCCTATCAATTACTTCATAAAGATCCGTGCCCCTCTCCTCAACCTTTAAAATGCTACCTTTAAATTTTAAATGTGATGTAATTTCAACCTTAAAAATTTCTCTTTCTTTTTCAACTCTAATATCTGTGCTCATAAGTAAATCGTCATGTTTTTTAAAAACCCTATCAATTTTTTCCATTCTTTTTTCCAGATAGTTTTCTAATGCAGCTGTTAACTCGATGTTTTTAGTAAATAGTTTGTAATCCATAAGAACACCTCCTTTGGAAGATCCCTAATATAATCATATCACTTTTTTTTAAAAAAGTCAAATTTTCTTAACATAAACAAAATAAAAATATAGTTATAAAGTATATAAAAAAGATGATTCCATATGGAATCATCTTTTTTATATTAATGACCTAATGCTCTTGGATCCAGAGCGTCTCTTATTGCATCACCAAATAAATTGAATGCTAAAACAGTTATAAATATGAACAAACCTGGTAATAATAGCCATGGATAATTAGTTAAGGCTGTAATATTTTGAGCCTGAGATAACATTAATCCCCAACTTGCTGAAGGTTCCCTGATACCAAGGCCAAGGAAACTCAAACCGGCTTCACCAAGGATATATCCCGGTATTGATAATGTTGCTGAAACAATAACATACGTTGCAGTATTTGGCAATAAATGTTTCCAGATAATTCTTCTTGATGGATATCCAAGTGCAACTGCAGCTTGTATAAATTCTGTTTCTTTTAAACCAAGAGTCATACCTCTTATAACCCTTGTCATACCTGGCCAACCAATAAATGAAAGAATTACAATAATTAAGATATATTTTATAGATGGTGATAATTCAGATGGTAAAATCGCACTTAAAGAAACAAGCAAATAAAAACTTGGAATTGACATTAATATTTCTGTAAATCTCATTAGAACTTCATCTATCCATCCGCCAAAATATCCTGCTGTACCTCCTAACATCAATCCGATTGTAAATGTTATCATAATACCCAATAACCCGATTGTTAATGATACTCTACTTCCAAAAACTAATCTACTTATCATATCTCTACCAAATTTATCTGCGCCCCATAAATATATTATTCCATCTTTTGAAGCATAATCTTCTGCTAAAAATGGCATTTTACTCTTCTCCACACCAAATAGATGAATATTTCCAGGAATTATTCCAAGCCATTTATATTCCCAGCCTCTTGTGAAGAACTTTATATTAAATTTTTTGAAATTTACCCCTTCAAAATTTTCTGGATAATATTCATAAAAATCATCTTCTGTTTCAACTTCTATTGCTTCAAGTGAAACGTATTTTTTAAATTCTTTAATATCCTCTGGTTTTAAATTATATCTTGAAAGTTTTGATTTAGTTTTGTAATTTTCTACAAAATAGAAAGTTGAAGCTATTCCTCTATCTTCTACACTCAATAAAACATCTTCACCGTTTAACAAAGGAATCTGATCAACATTCAAAAAGCCTTCTTCATTTTTTCTTAATGTTTTATTTTTTATACCCAATTCATCAAATGTAATTAATGGTTCTGTTTTCGTCTCAGTTAAAATTTTATATTTTTTTCCATCCTGGGTAATAGCATATGTATTATAATTTAAAACAAACTGATAATTTGTAATTGTAGATTCAAAGTCAGGATTATATTCGCCTATTTTTATTATAGTTTCTTTTTCAGTATCGAAATTTAAATCATCATACACCTTAAAATTATCAAAATATGTAGCTTCTTTAAAGACACTCTGAAAAGTAACGGGATCTTTTACTCTCTTATATAAATATACATGAGGTCCAACAAATTCACCAGTTTCATCCTTCCAGAATACCTTCATAGGAGGTGCATATTTATATTGAATGTGCTGTACCCTATAATCCATTGGTGACAGGAAATCTGCAAATAATGCGAGCATGTATAAAATAAGTAAAATCCACATTGATATAAGACCAAACTTATGTCTTTTTAAAGCTCTCCATACCAATTGTGGCGTAGATAAAAATTGCTTCTCAAAAACATCTTGCTTTTCCTGTTTTATCTCTTTATTTTCAGCCATTATATTCCCTCCATTATCCTAATCTCAAACGTACCCTTGGATCTACTGCAGCAAGTAATATGTCGGCAATTAAATTACCTATAACAAGCATCAAGGATACAAGCATTATATCAGCCATTATAACAAATATATCCTGTTGTAATAAAGCTTCAATAATCAATTGTCCCATTCCTGGCCATCCAAAAACATTTTCTGTTAAAACTGCTCCACCTAAAAGCCCAGAAATAGAAAAACCCAGAGCTGTTATTATTGGATTAATTGCATTTCTTAAAGCATGTTTATAAATTACCACATTCTCTGGCATTCCTTTAGCTCTTGCAAATTCAACGTAATCTTGCTTCAATTCATCAAGTAATTGTCCTCTCATAATTCTCATTGTTCCAGCCAACCCAGAAGTTCCAAGTGTAATCATGGGTCCTAATACATGCCAGAATATATCAAGAACCTTTTTCCATGCTGGAAATGTATCATAGTTTAATGATATATAACCACCAACTGGGAAGATTCTTCCACCTGTTCTTGCTGCAAAGAATAAAAATAGCAAAGCAAAGAAAAAGTTTGGTATAGATAAACCTATAAATCCTATAACTCCAACAATTTGATCACCAAGACTATATTGATGTAATGCAGCGTATATACCCAGCGGGATACCTATCCCCCAGGTAAAAATGAATGTTGTTATACTGAGCAATAAGGTCGCTCCAACCCTTCTCCAGATTAAGTCCCAAACAGGTATTTGATAGGTAAATGATTGTCCCCATTCACCCTGCAACATGTTTTTTAACCATAAAAAATACTGAACAACAGGTGATTTGTCCAGACCAAACTGTCTTTCTAAATTTTTAACCTGATCAGCACTTACAGCCGGGTTTAACCTATAGCTATCTAAGAAATCACCTGGTGCAAGAGAGATTATCATAAATGATACTATAGAAACACCAAGCAATACTGGAATAGCCAGTATTATCCTTCTGATGATATACTTAAGCATTAAAAAAACCTCCTCACATTAATTTGAAAAAGGAGTGGAGAAAACTCCACATTCCCCCACTCCCTTTAAATTAAAAATTGAAATATTATTGATCTTTCCAGATATTCCAAGCTTTCCACAATACTCCTGCTGCTGGGTTTGGTTCTGGATTAAAGATATGAACTGTATTTTTGTAAGCAATTAAGTAATTTTGTGCTACAGTGTATACCAATACCTGATGTTCTGCTACTAACATCTGGAATTCATCGAATAATTTTTGTAATTCATCTTTGTCAACTGCACTTACTTGTAATCTCATAATTTCATCTATTCTCTTTTCATATTCAGGAACTACATAATCTGCTTTTAATGCATCATCAAACATCTTTGGTTTAACTTCTGGTGAATAATTCCAGAAATGTAATCCACCATCTAATCTCCATACATTCCAACCTGATGCAGGATCTACGCTGCCTGTTAAGCCTATAATAATTGCTTCCCAATCACCTGTTGCTACCAATTTTCCAACTAATGCATTGAATTGCATTGGTGCAAAGTTAACATCGATTCCTAATTTTGATAAGTTTTCTTTAACGATATTACCTATTTCTTCCCTTACGTTGTTACCAGCATTTGTAGTTAATTCGAATTTAACCTGATTTCCATCAGCATCATATAATTTTCCGCCTTTTAATACAAATCCACCTTTTTTAAGTTCTCTTTTTGCTCTTGACAATGAATATCTGAATCCTAAGTTTTCAACTTCTGGATTATAATATCCTGATGATGGTGATACTGGTCCATATAATGCTGCTCCTAAACCGTTGTATAATACATCAATCAATGTTTGTTTATCTATAGCATAAGCAATTGCTCTTCTGAAATGATCATTTCTGAACCATTTTCTCTTTACAGGATCCTTTGCATTGAAGTTAAATGTAACAAACTGTGAACCTAAGTTTGGACCACCCTGTCTTACTACCCAACCTTTTTCATCAGCCATAGCTCTGATTTCAGGGAATTCTTCAGCTGTTGGCGAATAAATGTCTGTTTCGCCTGCTTCGAACTTTAATCTTGCAGTGTTTAAATCTTTAACGATAATATAAACAATCTGATCTAAATAAGGTAATTGAACTCCATTTTTATCTTTTCTGTAATAATATGGGTTCTTTTCTAAAACTACTCTAACGCCTTCTTTATATTGTTTTAAAACAAATGGTCCAGATGATACAACTTTATCAATATCTGCTAATGACCATGCTTCTTTGAATTTACCTTCTTCATAATATGGTTCCAAAATATGTTTTGGTAAAATTTCTGTCCATCCTATTGATTCATGACCCCTTCTAAATTTTGAATTATAAACAAATTGAACTGTATAATCATCAACCTTTACTATTTGAGGTAATTCATCATTTGAATCCATGTATCCAGCATTACCATTTGCAGTCATATTTTCATCAAACCATACTTTTTCAAATGACCAGATAACATCATCAATTGTTAATGGCTGTCCATCAGACCATTTTAAACCTTTTCTTAAAACATATGTGTAAATAGTTTTTCCATCTTCTGTAACCTTAGCAGAAAAATCTTTTGCCAATCCTGGTAATTCTGCAAGACCTTTGTTTGAAGAATGTACCAATGTGTCCAATACCCATCCTATAATATCCGTTGAAGATGTTTCCTGTGCCCAGGCAGGATTCATAGTCTTTGGACCTGACGTTGTTGTTAAAAATAATGTTCCCCCGGGTTTTCCTGCCACGTCTTCAATTGCCCAATCTACTTCTTCGGCAAACACAGCTAATGCTGCAACCAAAACAAACAATAAAACTAAAACTTTCTTCATGCTACTCCCTCCCTTGAAGTTAAGATTTTGATTCAAATTTATAACATCCTACATAATGATTATTTCCCACTTCATAATATGGTGGATACTTTTTAGAACATGGTTCAAATGCATATTTACATCTTGGTGAAAAGAAACATCCCTTTGGTCTGTTAATTGGCGATGGAACCTGTCCTTTTATAATAAACTGTTTTCTATCTCTTCTTTTTCTTGGATCTGGAACTGGCGCTGCATTTAATAATGCTTCAGTATATGGATGCTTAAAATTATCAAATATATCTTCTGAATCCCCGTATTCAACCATTCTTCCGAGATACATTATGCCAACATAATTAGAAATAAATCTAACAACTCCTAAATCATGTGAAATAAACAAATATCCTGCATTCAATTCTGTTTGCAAATCCTTTAATAACTTAATAATTTGTGCCTGAACGGATACATCAAGCGCTGATGTTGGCTCATCTAAAATTATTAAATCCGGTTTTAAAATTGCTGCTCTTGCAACAGCAATCCTTTGCCTTTGTCCTCCAGAGAATTGATGAGGATATCTATCAACGTGATATTTCTTTAAACCTACATTTACAAGTATTTCTTTAACTATATCAAAAGCTTCATTTTTAGTTTTTGCTATGCCATGAAACAATAGTGGTTCAGATAAAATAGTTCCCACAGTCATTCTTGGATTTAATGATGATGTTGGATCCTGGAATACAATTTGAACCTTTCTTCTAAAATGCATTCTTTTTTCCTTTATGTCAGAAAGCATATATTCAATAAATTTGCTTTCTCCATTTTTTATTAAAAATTCGAAATACGGCTTTTTATAATCAGGTAAATCTTTTAAAAATTGTGACTGTGATTTCTTTTTTATTTCACTATGCAATACTTCTATATAATGCTTTTTTAAGTAGTCTTTTGCCTCGCTTCTTTTCATAAAGAAATAACTTGTATCTTTATCATCTATAAATATTTCTCCATCTGTTTGATTGTATAATCTTAATATAGTTTTTCCAATTGTTGTTTTTCCACATCCTGATTCACCAACAAGGCCATATGTTTCTCCTTTATCAAGTGAAAAAGTAACACCATCAACAGCTTTAACATAACCAACCGTCTTTTCAATTATAAACCCATGTTTTATGGGGAAATATTTTTTTAAATCATTTACTCTTAAAAGCATTATTTATCTCCCTCCGTTCTTGTGTCCAATATAGGATTCCAGCATCTAACAAAGTGCCCTGGTTCGATTTCTTTGAATTCTGAAAGTTCTTTTTTACATCTATCTGTTGCTTTTGGACATCTTGGTAAAAATGGACACAAATTAGGAGGATCAAGCATAATAGGAGGTTGTCCAGGTATTGGTTCCAGATCCTCTTTTTTAGCGTCATGCCTTGGAATACAATTAAGAAGCATATTGGTATATGGATGAATTGGTTTTTCAAATATAGTATTTACATCAGCCATTTCCATTTGCATACCACCATACATAACCATAACCTTATCTGCTATCTCTGCTACAACTGATAAATCATGTGTTATATATATCATAGCAGTATTGAACTCTTTTTGTAAATCTTTCATTAATTCTAAAATTTGAGCCTGTATAGTAACATCAAGAGCTGTTGTGGGTTCATCTGCTATTAATAATTCAGGATTACATGAAAGCCCAATAGCAATAACTATCCTCTGTCTTTGTCCTCCAGAAAATTGAAAAGGGTAATCGTCAATTCTTTTATCTGCATTTGGAATACCAACTTTTTTTAATAAATCGACAGCTCTTTTTCTGGCTTCTAATTCAGAAACATTCTGATGATACATTATTGTTTCTATCATTTGATCTGCAACAGTATACATAGGATTTAAAGATGTCATTGGATCCTGAAAAATCATCGCTATGTGTCTTCCTCTAATTCTTGTAAATTGATGTAACGGTAATTTTGTTAAATCTATATACTCTTTTTTCCCATCTTTACTAAATTCATCTGTATGAAATAAAATTTTCCCCTCTGGAATGTATCCTGGTTTTTTTATAAGCCCCATAATAGTTTTCATTGTTACACTTTTTCCAGAACCGGTTTCCCCAACAACTCCAAGAGATTCATTTTTATCCAATGTAAAAGATACACCATTCACTGCTTTTACCGTTCCTTCGGCTATGTCAAAATAAGTTTTTAAGTTTTCTACTATAAGAACTGGCTCAGACAACTCTATCACCTCATAATTTATGATTAATTTATTTTATTGTAACTAAAAATTTTAGCTAAATATATTATAATTGTTTTAAGGTACTATGTCAAGTATTAAGAAAGGTTTTTAATTTATAATTATGAAAAAAATTTCATGGAGGTTTAATATGCGCCTTGATAAATTTTTAAAAACACATAGAATAATAAAAAGAAGAACTATTGCAAACGAATTAGCTAAATCTGGAAAAATACAAAAGAATGGTAAAAATTTAAAACCTTCTTATGAGGTTAAAATTGGTGATACAATAGACATTCTATTATACAATAAAAAAATTATTTTCAAAGTGTTAGAAGACTATAAAATTGAGTTATTACAGGAAATAAATGTTAATAAAAACACCTAATAGTTTTTAAACTCCTCCCATAACTTTTTTAATCTTTGTTTTATTTTGTTTTCAAAACCTATATTTTTTGGATTATAAAACTGGATATTCCTTATATTTTCTGGTAAATATGTTTCTTTTATAAATCCTCCGAAATCATGAGGATATTTGTAGTTTTTTCCATACTCTTTATTTTTCATAAACTTAGTTACAGGATTTCTTAATTTCATTGGAATATCAATTTTTTTATCAATATATATTTTTGCCTTATTATATGATTCAAGCGTTGAATTTGATTTTGGAACAGCCGATAAATATATTGTTGCTTCCGTTAGAGGATACAAACATTCAGGGTATCCTATTTCTTTTGTTGCAAGAAAAGCTGAAACTGCTATATTTAAAGCCATGGGATCTGCAAGCCCTATATCTTCTGAAGCTAAAATTATCAATCTTCTTGCTATATATAAAGGATCTTCTCCATTTTCAAGCATATATGCAAGATAAAACACTGCAGCATCCGGATCACTTCCTCTTATACTTTTTATAAAAGCTGAAATTATATCATACTTATCTTCCTTTGAATATCCAAAAACAGGCAGTACTTCTTTAAATGATTTCGCATTTATTTCATTTATTCCCATATCTATCAATGCTTCTATTGTGTTTATAATTCTTCTAATATCATAAGAAAAAAAATCTTTTAAAATTTTATTTAATCCTTTTGAAAAATGTATATGCGGATATATTCTTTTTATTTTATCCAGCAATATTTTTATTTCATGTTCTGATAACGTTGAAATCTCAAAAATCAATATTCTCGAAAGCAAAGCTGGATTTATGGCAAAAGACGGATTTTCTGTTGTTGACCCAATTAAAATCAAATCTCCCTTTTCAACATGAAGCAATAAAACATCCTGCTCTTTTTTATTCAATCGATGAATTTCATCTACAAACAGAATTGTTTGTTTATTAAAAAGCGTTGATTGAGTGCTCGATATAATTTTTTTTAATGTTTTCGAGCCTTCAAGCGCTCCAGAAATCGTATAAATTTCATAAAAGCTTTTATTTAATTCGTTTAAAAAAGCAGATATTAATGTAGTTTTACCAGATCCAGGAGGACCATAAATTACAAACGATTTGATTTTATTATTACTAATCCATGTATTCAACATATTCTTTAATTTTTCATTTCCTAAAACATTTTCTAATTTCTTTGGCCTTAATTTTTCATATAATGGAACATTATTCATGTTTTCTCCTCATTCTACTATTAATGCACCTATTCCAAACATATCTGGACCTGCATGTATTGTTAAAGTACTCGAAAGTTTTCCTACAAAAACTTCTATTGAATGTTCTAAGTGATTTATTTTTTCATAGAATTCACTTTGTAATTTTTCTACTTCTTTTGAAACTCCACTTATATAAACAGCAGCTAAATACTCATTTTCTTTAACAAACTTCAAGAATTCATCATACACTTTATTATATGCTTTTTTTAATCCCCTAACTTTCGATACTGTATAGTATATTCCATCATCACTATTTGAAATAATAGGTTTAATATTTAGCATTTCGCCTATTTTCGCCGAAACTCTTCCAATTCTACCGCCTTTTGCAAGATATTTTAAACTTGGTATTATAAAAAATATTTTAGATTTTTTAGCATTATTTTTTGCCCAATCAGCAACTTCTTCAAAAGTTTTTCCTTCTTCAAGCATTCGTATAGACTGATAAGCTACTAATCCTGCACCAATTGAAATATTTAAAGTATCGATATTTTCTATTTGTAATTCTGGATACTTACTTTTTAATGACTCTGAAGTTAATTTAAATAGATTATATGTTCCACTCATACTACCAGAAATATTAAATGTCATTATTTTGTTTATCCCTTTTTCAATAAATTCTTCAACAGCTTTTATTATTGCTTCAGGTTTTGGTAATGATGTTTTCACATCACTATCCTCAAGCCTCTGTAATAAAAATTCTTCACTTATACTTCCCTCTTCATACTCTTTATCATTTATTATTATTCTTAAAGGAACTACCTTTATATTGTATTTTTCAATAATATCTTCTGGCAAATCTGTTCCAGAATCCACTATAATACCAACATTTTCCATACTATCAACCTCCTATTCTTAATACTCCAATTCCTATTAAATCTGGACCAGTATGAACAGATAGCGTGCTTGACACCTTACTTTTAAAAATTTTTATAACATCTAAATTTTTCAGTCTTAATATTAAATCTTCTTGCATTCTTTTAACTTTTTCATTGTTTCCACTAATTACAACACCTGCTATAAATTTTTGATTATTTATAAATTTTAATACCTCTTTATATAACGCTTCTAAAGATTTACTCATTCCTCTAATTTTTGATACAGTATAATAGACCCCTTCTTCATTAACAGATATTATAGGTTTAACATTCATAATTTGACCTAACATAGCAGATACCTTTCCTATTCTGCCACCACGAGCCAGATATTTTAATGTTGGAACGATATAAAATACAGTTGCGTTTTTTATATCATTATTTATTAAATCTATAATTTCTTTAAATCCTTTTTGTTCTTTTATATATTCCAATGCTTTAATAACTATTAAAGCGGAACCAATAGAAATATTTAGCGTATCAATATTTTCAATTTTAATATCTTTATTATCCCTTTTTATACCATCTGAAATCATTTTAAATAAATTAAATGTTCCGCTCAACTTTTTTGAAATATTCAACGTTATTATTTTATTATAGCCTTTTTCAATCATATTTTCTATAGCTGATCTAATATTTTCTGGTTTAGGTAAAGATGTTGTAATTTTTTCTTCCAGATGTTCAAACAAAAATTTTTCTTCAAAAGAATCTTCGTCATATTCTTTACCGTTTATAATTGTTCTTAATGGAACAACACTTATATTATTATATTCATTCAAAATGCTTTTGGGCACATCACAACCGGAATCCACAATAACGCCTATTCTTTCCATATTACCACCCCATAATATTTAAATTTACTGTTATTCCAATTATAGCACAAAATTTATTATTTTTGGTGTATAATATAATTAAAAGAATAAAGGAGGATATTTATGTATGTGAAATTGTGGATGAAAAATAAATTTGAAACTTTACAAAGTACAAATACTGTAGATGATGCTATTAAAAAATTTTTTGAAAAAGATGATGAAATTGTTCTTATTCTTCGAAAAAATGGAACACTTTTTTCATCCATCTATCGTGGGGATATGGCTATTCTACAGGAATATAACAGCGATGATTTTCTTATTGATATATTTGACCCAATAGAAGATTTCCTATATGAAGATGATTTAGTTGAAGATGTATTACTAACAATGCTTGAAACGAATTATAAAGTATTGCCTGTTGTAGACTATGATATGAAACCCGTTGGATTATTTGGTTTTCAAGAACTCATCAGGGCTATGGTAAATATTACAGCCCTTGATGAAATCGGTACAAAAGTTATACTTACCCTGGATGACAAACCGGGTGAACTACAAAAGATTGTTGAAGTATTCAGCAATAATAATTTAAATATTTTATCCATGACAACATGTAAAATAAATAGTCAAAGACGAATGTTATCCATAAAATTATCCTTAAAGGATGTTAACACAGTATCTACTATATTGGATAAAAACAATATCGAATATGATGGAATTTATGAAGAATCTTAAGGAGGTAATTGAATGAATTTTAAAATCATTTTAGACGGCGGGTTATTAACAATAACAGGAAGAGTTCATGGCACTTTTTCTTCCGTATTTTTACTGGAAGATGATAAAAGAAAGGTTTTAATAGATCCAGGTCATATTCATACAATTCAAGATATTGAAAATAACTTAAATATCTCACCAGAAGAAATAACCGATATAGTATTAACTCATGTTCATCTTGACCATGCATACAATTCAATTTTCTTTCCAAAAGCTACAATAAGAATTCATGAAAATTATAAAGGAAAAGATTATAAAAAATTCGGTCCTTTAATCGGTAAGGCATATCAGCAAATGATCGATTCATGGAATGGTAGGGTTGAAACATTTAAAGGAAATGAAACTCTATTTGAAACAATAAAAATAATTTACACCCCATATCACTCAAAAGAACATGTTTCTCTTTTTATAAAAACAGAAAATATGGGAAATTTATTTTTACCAGGTGATATATGTATGACAAAAATAGATTTTTATGATATTATGAGAAATTTGAGAACAGATAAGGTAGCAGAAATTGTAAAAGAATGGGCTGAAAAATCTGATTATATCATTTTCACTCATGACACACCATATAAAATGAAGAAATAATTTTCAAATAGATTTTTTAATAAAGGTGGTGATATGGATGAATGTTTTGCTGGTATCATATGAGGTTGATCCATTTGCAAAGGTTGGTGGATTAGCCGATGTCGTTGGAACATTGCCAAAGTTTTTGAAAAATAAAGTCGATAAAATAAATGTAATCATGCCTTTTCATAAAATAGTTGAAAAGAATATAAAAAAATACAATTTAACCCTCGAAAAGATAGCGGAAGAATTATATCCTATCAGTCATTCTTTTAAGTATCCATTTTCTGTTTATAAATCATATCTTCCAGAAACCGATGTTCCAATATATTTCATAAAAAATAACAATCTTTTTTCCACGGAAGAAATTTATGAATATCCCAATAAAGATCATCAAACTTCATATTTTTCAGATAGTGTTCTTGCTTTTATAAAAAATTATCTACCTGATACTGATATTTTGCATATTAATGATTGGCAAACTGCTTTAATCCCTGTATATCTAAAAAACAATTACAGAGATGATAATATACTCTCAAAAATTTCTACCATATTAACAATACACAATCTGGGATATCAGGGGATTTTTTCTCCAGAAATATTGAGTATTGCCGGACTACCTGGTTATCTTTATAATATAGACGCTTTGGAATTTTTTGGACAGATTAATTTTTTAAAAGGTGGAATTCTTTTCAGCGATATAATAAATACTGTGAGCAAAACATATGCTGAAGAGATTCAAACTGAAGAATATGGATACAAATTAGATGGCGTTTTAAAGGTAAGAAATGATGATTTATATGGAATTTTAAATGGCATTGACTATAACCTATTCAATCCAGAAACAGATCCTTTAATACCTTATAATTATAGTAAAAACAATTTAAAAAATAAAATGAAAAACAAAACATATCTTCAGGATAAATTAAATCTTCCTATAGATGAGGATATACCTGTAATAAGTTTTATAGGTCGGGTTGTTGAGCAAAAAGGTATAGATTTAATAACAGAAATTTTAGATTATCTGACACTGTTTAATATACAGATAATTATTCTTGGAACAGGGGAAAAACGTTATGAGGATTTACTAAATAGTTTTCAAAATAGGTATAGTAAAAACTTATCAATTAATTTAAAATTTGATAAAGAATTAGCTCAATTAATATACGCTGGAAGCGATATGTTTATTATGCCTTCTAAATATGAACCCTGTGGATTGGGTCAGATGTATGCAATGAGATATGGAACAATTCCAATAGTAAGATATACTGGTGGATTAGCAGATACAGTAAAAGAATTCTCATGCGAAAAACTTTTAGGTACAGGATTTGGTTTTTATAATTATTCATCATCTGATTTGCTTGTAAAAACATTGAAAGCCATTCATACGTATAAAAGAAACAAGGAATGCTGGAATAAACTTATATTCAATACCATGAGTGAAAATTTTTCATGGGAAAAATCAGCAGATGAATATTTGCGTTTATATAATAGAGCATTAGCTAAAAAAAGATATTAGGAGGCAATTATGCCTGAATATAGAAAAGATCCTATAATAAACAGATGGGTTATTATTTCTGAAGAAAGATCCAATCGACCGATAGATAAGATATTTATAAAAGAAACTCAATCTAATTTCTGTCCATTTGATAAAGGAAAAGAAAATTTAACTCCACCGGAAATACTGGCGTTTAAACCAGAAAATTCAAAACCAAATGATGAAAATTGGTGGTTGCGCGTTGTTCCTAATAAATTTCCGGCTGTAACACAAGAAAAAATACCTGTTTTAAAAAAAAATGGATTATATTATTCTGTAGAAGGTTATGGATATCATGAAGTTATAATAGAAACACCTATCCACAACACCACTATAGCATATATGGAATATTATGAGGTTGAAGAAATAATATGGGCTTATTTGAAAAGATTTAATGCAATAAAAAAAGATAAGAAGATAAAGTATGTCCAGATATTTAAAAATTATGGAACTACTGCAGGTGCTTCATTACAACATCCTCATTCTCAATTAATCGCAACACCAATAATTCCTATTTTCATAGAAGAAGAAATAAAAGGTGCTAAAAATTATTTTAACATAAAAAACAACTGTATATTTTGTTCAATTATTCAACAGGAAAAAGAAGAAAATATAAGGATTATAGAAGAAAACGATGATTTTATTTCTTTTGAACCTTTTGCACCGCGGTTTCCATATGAAACATGGATAATACAAAAAAATCATAACTCAAATTTTGGAAATCTTGTTGTTTCTGAAGTCAAGAATTTTGCTGAAATACTTAAAAATACATTATTAAGATTAAATATTCTATTGGGGAATATATCTTATAATTATATGATACACACATCACCATTTGAAAATATTAATAATTCTTATTATCACTGGCATTTAGAAATTATACCGAGATTAACCAACGCAGCCGGTTTTGAATGGGGTTCCGGTTTCTTTATAAATCCTGTTTCACCAGAAAATGCTGCTCAAAATTTAAAATCCATAGAGGAGGGATTAATATGAAAAAAGTATTTGTATTTACTATTGTGCTGCTATTAGTTATTTCAACTTTCGCTTCATTTTATGTAAGACCTTATTTCAACACTGTAACTGTAAATAATCAGGATTATTTGACTTACTCTATTACGGGCGTTTTTGAAACACAAAATTTCGGCATAGGTCTTGGATTAAATGCATATCAAACAGAAATAGGCGGAAACCTATATTATGGAAAACCAGGTACAGAAAAAACGGATGTATTAAGTGGTTTGACTATTAATCTATTAAAATTAAGAATGGGACCTTTGTATTTTAAATATGGATTTTCATTTCCTAAAACAGTTGGATTGGGAATGCTAATGTACAATTACACAAACAATTATCAAAATTCTCTTGATCTTGGGTTAATCACCCAAACTTCAGAAACTATTATTCATATTCCATATTCACTTGATGCAATTATGCCATTTGAATATAGCCAGAGTGGTTATTTATACTACGGTATATTAAAAACAAAATTAGGTTTTATAAATATAGAAACTTTTGCCGGAAAAACTATGTCAAAAAACGAAGTAGAACCATTAAGAGATGATTTATTAGGTAGTGTTTCGGCATATTTAGGTGGTGGAATCCTAAAATTTGGTGGTGAAGCTGGTTATATAAAATCAACATTTGATTCAACAACGGTTGAAGGATATGGTGCTGGTGCTGGAGGAATATTAAATCTTGGAATTATCACATTAAAAGCCTTGCCAGTTGTATTACAAATGCCATATTATAAACTTGGTTTTGTAAATGAAAACTATGAAAATTATCTTGAAGATAATACAAAATATAATGAATTATTATCCTATTCTGATACGAGATTAGGTGGAATTGGAGAATTACAAATAAATCTTGGTTCATTATTAAAAGCTTCTGCAAGATTAAATTATGACTTATCTACAAAATTTGAAATATCAAATCCTGAATTAAATGGTTCTTTATATGCCAAAATACCTTCAGAACAATTCCCTTTGATAATTGTCGGAAAATATTATAAACCTATGAAAAACTTAGAAGAATTAAATAACTTATTGGGCGAGAATACAACAGCAGAAATATCGATAGGTTATCCTATATCAAATGGTTTATTCATGTTATATACAAAATATTATGATGATACAAAAGACACATTTAAAGATAAAATAGAATTTAGTGTCGTTGGTGATTTTTGATAATTAAATATTATTAATATTAATTATTTTATTTTTTCTTTGATTTAATCTGTTTTTCATTCATATACTTTCCACATGTGGATTTCAATTTTTTTAAAAAAACTGTTATAATTGAAATGAATTTGTTTATTTAAATTAATGAAAACGGTTGCGTAAAGAAAGGGAGGGTGTGAGCATGAAAAAGATTCTGGTATTATCTCTTGTTATTTTAATGACAGTTATTGGTATGAGTGTAAAAATCACCATGGCAGCTGGTGCAGTGGGTAAAGAGTTAGAGGTATTAATGAATCAAATTAAAGCATTTAACAAAATTTACCCGGACATAGAAGTTCAACTGTTACCTATGCCAAATAGTTCTACAGCAAGACATGATTTATACGTTACATATCTTGGAGCTATGACATCAGATCCTGATATTTTGATGATTGATGTTATATGGCCAGCAGAATTTGCACCATTTGTTTTAGATTTAACAAAGGATTATGATTACTTTGAATTAGATAAATTTTTACCAGGAACAGTTAAATCAGGTACTGTTCAAGGGAAAATTGTTGCAATTCCTTGGTTTACAGATGCAGGATTGTTATATTACAGAAAAGATTTATTGAAAAAGTACGGTTATGATGTTCCACAAACATGGAAAGAATTAAAAACAGTTGCTGCTGACATTGCTTCAAAAGAGAACATAAATGGAATGTTATTCCAGTTAAACAGATATGAAGGTTTAGTTTGTGATGTTGCAGAATTTGTACACTCTTATGGTGCTGATTTCTTAGATGCAAATGGAAAAGTAATCATTGGCGATAAAGATAATCATGAAAGATTGATAAAAGCTTTAACTATGTTAAAGAGCTTTATTGACGACGGCGTTGCTCCAAAAGGAGTTTTAACATATATGGAAGAAGAAACAAGAAGACCTTTCCAGAATGGCGAATCTGTATTTTTAAGAAACTGGCCATACGTATGGTCATTGGCAAACGATTCTAAACAATCAAAAATCGCTGGTAAAATAGGAGTTGCTCCATTACCAAAAGGAGATATAGAAGGAGGAAGACATTCTGCAACATTAGGTGGATGGATGCTTGCAATTAACGCATATTCATCTCCAGCAGAACAGGAAGCAGCTAAAAAATTCATTAAATTCTTAACATCTTATGATCAACAATTATATAAAGCAATAAATGCCGGTCAAAATCCTACAAGAAAAGCAGTTTATTCTGATCCAAAATTAAAAGAAGCTGCTCCATTTATGGTTGAATTATACAATGTCTTCATCAATGCAGAACCAAGACCTATTACTCCTGTATACACTGAAGTTTCAGATGCAATTCAGAGACATATACATGATTTCTTACTTGGAAAAAAGAGTGTAGAAAAAGCTTTAAACGATTTAGAATCTGAATTAAAAATGATAATTGGACAATAACCTTTGATTTTTAACCGGGGGAAAAATCCTCCGGTTAAAATTTTAATGTGGTTTTAATAGGAGGGATATACTTGAGTGCAAAAATTAAAGTACGATATAAAAAGAAAGAACTATGGTTGGGATTCTGGTTAATTACTCCAGCAATGATAGCCATTTTCATTACAGCTTTTTTCCCCTTATTAAAAACTTTCTGGGATAGTTTCTTTTCTTTTGGCTTAAGACCAGGTATTCCAAAAAGATTTATAGGATTTGATAATTATATTAGATTGTTAAATGATACAAGGTTTATGACGAGTTTAATAAATACTTTAATATTTACGGCAATTTCTGTTTCATTGGAGTTTCTTCTTGGATTGATAACAGCTTTAATTTTAAATGCCGATTTTGCTTTAAGAGGATTGGTAAGGGCTGCTATATTAATACCCTGGGCTGTTCCAACCTCAGTATCTTCACAAATGTGGAAATGGATGTATAATGATCAGTATGGCATTATATCACAAATATTATATAAATTAGGTTTTTTAGCTCCTGGAACTCCAATTTTAAGCGATAAATGGTCTTCTATGTTTGCTATTTTAGCTGTTGATGTATGGAAGACAGCACCATTTATGGCTTTATTATTGTTAGCTGGCTTACAGACAATTCCATCCGAATTATATGAAGCAGCAAGAATAGATGGTGCTTCAGGATGGAAGCAATTTACCAAAATAACTTTACCAATATTAAAACCTACAATCGCCGTAGCCCTTATTTTCAGAACATTAGATGCTTTAAGAGTTTTTGATATTTTCTATATTATGAACAAAGCCGTTGAAACTCTTGCAGTCTATAACAGACATATTTTAATGGATAGAGCATTTACTGGTGCATGGTTCGGGTATGGTTCATCGATATCTGTTGTAATATTTTTATTAATAAGCATTTTTGCTATAGTTTATATCAAATCATTAAATTTACGCTTTGATTAATCCCTGGATTGATCTAAAGGAGGACTTGTATATGATAAAATCTTATAAGACCAAAAAAAGGATAAGTGCTTTTATTTTATATATTTTAGTAATCATTATGCTTATTTTTTATATTTTCCCATTTTATTATGCTATTTCATCATCCATTACACCAAATTCCGAATTATTCTCCAGAAGCATTAAATTATTCCCAAAGAATCCTACTTTTAAAAATTATATATTGGTATTTACTGAAAGACCTTTTTACCAGAATATATTAAACTCTGTAATAGTTGCAGGAGCTACAACAATTCTTTCTTTAATATTTGGTGCATTTGCCGGATATGCTGTAGCAAGATTAAAAATACCTGGAAAAGTTGCTATAATGTCTATGATACTTGCTGTAAGTATGTTTCCTCAAGTTTCAATATTGGGAGCATTATTCCAAATATTAAGAAGCATGAAATTAATAAATACATATCCAGGGCTGATTTTACCATATATTGCCTTAAACCTGCCATTAACAACATGGATATTACATAATTTCTTTAAAGAGATTCCTATTTCAATTGAAGAATCTGCAGCAATTGATGGATGCTCAAAATTTATGACTTTGTGGAGGATTATAATTCCACTATCTGCACCAGGTCTTGTTACAACAGGACTTTTAACATTCATAGCTGCATGGAATGAATTTTTATTTGCATTAACTTTTATGCAATTGCCGGAAAAATATACTGTTCCAGTTGCAATTGCTATGTTTTCAGGAAAAACATTCTATGAACTTCCATGGGGTCAATTAATGGCGGCTGCAGTTATTGTTACCTTACCGCTGGTAATATTGGTATTGATTTTCCAGAAGAAAATCGTTGCTGGTTTAACAGCTGGTGCAGTAAAAGGATAAAAACAAAATCCCCCAATGGGGGATTTTATTATAATTCTGAAATTCCACCTATGGTTCTAATGGATGACTGCCTTCTGAAAATTATTCTATATATCGCAGATTGTAATCTTTCTGGTAATTCGAAAAATTTCGCCTCATACTCGTTATAATATAACATCTTTTTCTTTGATATTAAAGTTGCAGGTATAAATAATTTTTCTCCGAATTCTTCAATATATATCATTATAACATCACCTTGTTTAAAAATATCGTCTTCCTGATTTATTGTAAAAATTATTCCTTCTGCGGCAAAAAACTTACATCTTGCCGACTTCATTTTTGATTTTAAAACATTCCACATAACAGGTGTTAATTTTTCTCGTAAAATTGGTGTAACTTCATTTTTGTGTCCCAATAGAAAATTAAAATTCCAGAATACCTTTAATTTTGATTTTTTAGTTTCCCTTTTTTCTATTATTTTAATTACATATCCATACGGATTTTTTAATATAACCTGAGCTTTTGCTATTAATGGAAAATCCTTTGTTGTTATTTTTACTTTTAAAACTGAACCTATATTAATATTTTCTATTGTTCTTGTATTTACATAAAGAGTATCTCCTATAACTTTTTCTATTATTCCTGTTAATTCGATTAATTCTTCACCTAATCCTTCATATCTCAGGTTAATTGTTTTCGATTGCAGTGTAAGATTTAAAAAACTATCGCTGCCAAATTCTGTATAATATATTTTAAGAGCTTCTATTGCAGCATTTACAACATTAATATCATATAATTTACCTGCAGATTTTTCCAACACCTTTATAATATTACCTATTTCTTGATTTCCAGATAACACTATTTTCTCATCTATATAATTGGCTACTATTAGTATATTATCCTCCACGTCTAAATTTTTCTTTTTAAAATATCCTGTTCCTAACATATTTTCATGATGATTCAACGCTAATTTAACATATGGGTTCATCAATACATTCCCAAAAAACATTTCTTCAAGCCTTTGTAAATGAATACTAATTAATGGGTCTTTCTCCCTTTCATCTACATATTCTAACATTTCAGCAAGAGCTTTTTCAGAAAACCACATATATCCCAGGTCATGAATAAAGGAAGCTATTTGCAGCTTATATAAACTTTCCTCATCCATTCCCAATAAAGTTCCTATAATCCCCGTTAAATCTGCAACCCTTAAAGAATGTTCATACAAAAGTTCAGAATGATTTTGCAATAAATTCAAATAATTTTTTACAAAAGCCTTTATCGAATATTTATAATATTTATCAAAATATATTGCATCAATATTTTTTTCAAATATTGATAAAAAACGCGAAAAAACATCCTTATTTTTTTTAAACAACAGCAACTCTTCTGAAATTAAGTAAAAAAAACCATAATTCTTTCTCTTTTCTGGTAATAAGATTGTTTTAATAACAAAATTATCAAATTTGTTATTGATTAAAAAAGATATTTCATTGGAATATGAAATTTTAAAGTTAGATTCTCTCTTTTCTTCAAAAACATCATACATTTTTTCTGGTAATTTAAATGCAACATCCTTAGAATATTTTAAATATTCTTTATTTAAATTATCAAAAGTAAATATATTTAAAAAATTGTTTTTTTCGAGCTTTATAGCCAATCCCACAAATATATTTTTATTTTGAAACAATGTTCTTGAATATATATTTATGGCTCTTTTGATAACTTCTAAATTAAATATTTCAATCCCCCCGTTTTTATTCGGATTTGGCTGGTATTTCTATTATAAATATAATTTTTTTATTATTCTCACAATAATATTTTAAATTAATATGATAATTACTAAGCATATTTTTTGAAATATTTATGTTTTTCTCAAATTCAGAGGAAATTTTACATGTAATTGTATTACAACTGATCTTTAGTATATATAATATATCATTTTTAGTTAAATCTACATCAAATATTATATTTCTATCCAACTCAACATATTTTAAAATAGAGATCTGTATATTTAATATTGCATTTAATAAGATATTTTTTGAACCATATATATGCGCATCATCAGTATATGAACGTATATTAAACTTTATATTTGGATTTAAAAACATCAATTTTTTCCCAATTTCTACTAATACATTTTTCAAATTTACTATTTCTATATTTTCTTCAGTATAAAACCTATTTTTATACTGTATTATAGCATCTCGTATTCTATTAATAGACTTTTTTATTTCTGCTACCATATCTGGATAATTTTTTTCAAAAAAGAAAGTTATCAAATTTAAAGAGGTTAATGCACTATTAATTTCTTGAATCAAATCCCATGAAACAAAATTCATTAATAGCGTTTCTTTTGCAAGATCTGAATAATTTTCAAGTATTTTATTTAATTCTTCAGCATGTTTTATTAATAATACTTTTTCAAAAAATTTTTTTATTTTTTCTATTATATCGCTATCATATTCATAATCGTGTTTAATTTCAAAAAATTTATCTCCTATTTTTATCAAACCATTTTTTATTGGTTCATTATACTCAATAAATTTTAAAGTTACTCTAAACTTCTCTTTCATTTTTTTTATAATTGTATCCATAAAGTCTTCAATTGTTTTTGTTTCAGAATAAGATTCAACTATTAATTCCATTACATTTACATATTTATTGAACCTTTCTTTTTCTTCATGAATTTCTTCTAATAATATTATATTATATATTGAAGGTAAAAGATATTTTCGTTCCTTTAAAAGATATTTTAAATCTTTTTCTTCAAAATTATTTTTTTCCCTATTTAAATTTATTATTCCTATTAATCTTTCTTTAAAAAAAAGTGGAAAAACAATTGCTGAAGCTATATGCTTCTTCTTTCCAGTTATATTTAATTTTGATAAATTTTCATCATTTATAATCATAGGTTCTTTTTTCTTTAATACTAATTTATCTATATTTCCTATAGATATTTTATCAATATTTACTTTCAAATTTTTTTCTATCTTAAATATAACTCTTTCCTCTCCATTAAGGATAATAAGCGATCCAGAATCAACATTTATTTTGTTGATAATTCTGTCAAATATATCCTTTATATACTCATCAAACTCTTTGTAGGTTAAATTGGAAATAAAACCCATTTTTTTCACCTCATATCAGTCCTAATGAGGTCTTCCACCTTTTCACCCTTTCAACATTTTCTTTTACTAAATTAATCATATGGTCTGGTTCAAATGGTTTTTCAATAAAATCAGTAGCTCCAAGGGTTAAGGCGTGAAGAACATAATCAGGACTCGAATACGCTGTCATCATTATAACAGTTGTTAATGGAGAAATTTTTTTAGCTTTTCTTAAAACTTCTATTCCATCCATATCTTCCATTATAATATCCAACAATACAACATCATATTCTGTATTTTTAATTAACTCTATCGCTTTTTTTCCACCATCAGCTAGATCAATTTCATATTTAGCACTTTCTAACACCTTTTTTAATACGTCTCTTATAACCTTATCATCATCGACTACAAGTATTCTTGCCATTTTATTACCTCCTTCAATCATTATTATTTTTATCTTCAAAATTTCTAAAACTCTATTGTTTACAATATTTTCATATTATCTCTTTGAGAGAGTTATCTCCTTGGTATATAATATATTTGAGTTAATTTTTTATTTAATTAAGTAAAATAAAAATATACTTTTTAACAAAAAGGTTAAAGTATGAGTAATAATCCTAAACAAATTTATGATTATACCGGATATAAATTTTACTTTTTATTTGAAAAATAGTATAATATAATATATATTATTAATCTTTATTTAAATTATATCACAAAAATTAGAACATAGAAACTCCAAATTATATACTATATTTTTCAAAATAAAGGTGATTTTTATGAATTTAAAAAATAATAATAATTCGGAGATTCTTCAGTCATTACTCGATTTTTCACTAAAAATTTCTTCACTTTATATTTCTTTAAATACACTCAACAAGAGTGAGATAATTGATAATTTTATCAGCTTATTAGTTGATTATAAACTTATTTCCAGTTATTCGATATATAAAAAATCAAAATATCAATTTAATATATTTGGACACAAATATTACTATAATATAGATGACAATATTCCAACAAATATAAAAGAATATATTATAAAAATGATAAATACACACTCATCAATACTTGAATACACCTTTAAACATATACATCATCAAAAAGATTTTGATTATCTAAATATAGCAAATAACCTTATTATTGGGATGTTTCATGAAATAAATAATCCTTTATCTGTAATTTTAATGAAAACAGAAATGCTTTCAAAAAATATTGATAAAAAATATGAAAAGGATATTAAATTAATTTCTGATAATCTATACAAAATAATTGAAATAACAAATCTTTTCAGAAGTCTTGTAAAAAGAACTGAAATTAAATCCAGACTTAATTTAATAGATATACTAAAAAGTGTTGTGAAATTCATGAGATACAAAGCCGGTTCAAAAATTGAAATAAATCTTAACTACGAAAATAATTCATATTATATATACGGAAATAAACAGGAGTTAATGATAGTTTTTTCAAATCTCATAGAGAATTCAATTGAAGCTATACAAGAAACAAATAAAAATGGAATTATCAATATTCAACTTGAAAAGTTACCTACATTTTATATTGTTACAATAAAAGATAATGGCATTGGAATTTCAGATAAAAATATAAACAGAATTTTTGAACCATTTTTCACTACAAAATCCAAAAGAGGTATGGGATATGGATTATTCTTTGTTTATAATATTTGTATGAAGCATAATATAGAAATCAACGTTGAAAGTAATTTTAAAAAGGGAACAAAATTTATTTTAAAAATTCCAAAAGTAAAGGAGGAATAGTTATGTCATGGAAAATTTTAATAGTTGATGACGAATCTGGAATAAGAGAAGTTTTAAAAGACTATATTGAAATGAATTTCGAACACACAAAAATAGAAACTGCAGAAAATGCTGATATTGCTCTAAAAAAAATAAATGAAGATCAATTTCACGTTGTTTTATTGGATATTGTAATGCCAGGATTAGATGCTTTTGAATTTTTAAAAAAAGTAAAAAATTTAAACTCTTTAATTCATATAATAATGATTACAGGAAATTCTACAATGGAAAGAGTTGTTGAAGCCATAGAAGCTGGTGCAGATGATTATATATTAAAACCTTTTTCAACAAAAGAAATAGAAGAAATTTTAAAATGTTCATTTGCAAAAATAGAAAGATGGAGAAACGCTTTTAGAAACTCATTTTAATTTTTTATTATCATAATACTTCAAATTAAATATTACATCTACAAATACGATGTCTAAAAAGACTTATAAATAGAATAATAAGCGGTAAATATTAAAAAAATACTATTAATAAAAAAGATTTATTAATTTTTGTTTTTGATCCGGGAAAAATAAATTCATAGGATAAATAAGACCAGGAAATTACCTGGTCTTATTTATTTTTCATACGATACAGTGAAAATTGAAACTCCATTTTTAAGAGTTTCTTATATTGTCGAAGATAGTCGAAACTTGTCGAAGTTGTCGACTATGTCGAAGATAATATGGTATAATATATGTAAATAATAAATTATAATATTATACAAAGAGGTGTAATAATGGAATTAGGAAAAATAATAGAAAGACTTATAGATAAACCTTTAGATGAAAAAAATAAAAATTTACTTGTTAATAGAGATAAAGAATTTGAGTTGATTAATTTGATTATAAATTATCAACCATATGGAATATATGGAATATGTGGGGAGACTGGTATTGGCAAAACCACAGTTATAAATAACATACATACAGATTCTTATACTATAAAAATTTCTTTATCTCAAAGAGAAAGTCAGGATACAATATTATACGATATTTTATATAATATATCTGCAAAAACAGAAAAAGATATAGAAATATCCAGTGAAATAAAAGAATGGATTTTAGAGGAAATATCTTATATAAAAGGTTTTGCAATAGGAGTTAAATTTTTTGGTAATGGTGATATATCTAATCAAAAACAGAAAACTCCAAGGTTTAATTATTTTAAGGCTAAAGAATATTTGAATAAATTAACTGATGAATTGATAAAAAAATATAAAAAGGTTGTTTTAATAATTGATGAACTCGATAAAGAAAGCAAAAAAGAAGTTTTATTAGTTTTAGATAATTTAAAATTGGAATTACAAAAGGAAGGTTTTGTTGTTATGGTTTCATTACCATATTCTATTTATAGAGAATATAAATTTGATAGAATGCATAGAAATGAGAGCGGAAATTTAGAAAATGTGATAAAAGATATTATATACTTAAGAGAATTTACTAATAGTGAAATAAAGGAAATTCTTATAAAAAGAATAAAAGAATTTATTTATTATTTTAATGAAAGTGTAATAGACCTAATTGTAGATTATTCTGATGGTAATCCAAGAGATGCTTTTTGGATAACTCAAAAGTTAGTTTTTGAAGCATTATCCAAAAAATTAAGTAAAATTGACAAAATGTTTGCTGAAGAAACAATAAAGAATATTGTAAATGAATATTTAAATGAAATTTCTTTGACAGAAAAACAAAAATTAATGATAGACGAAGATTTGTTTCCAGGTAAGAAAGAAGAAATATTAAAAAAAGCAATAGAAAATAAAAAATTCCCACGATCTACAGCATATTCTATTTTTGATAAATTATTAAAAACTGGGATAATAATTGAACAAAATGGAATTTACAGACTTTCAGGAAAAAGTAAATATTTGTATATAAATTAAAGTTGTCGAAGATAGTCGAAATTTGTCGAAGTTGTCGACTATGCCGAAAAGTTCTGAGGGATATCCTCAGAACTTTTATATTATTACATATTATACATATATATTTAAAATTTTAATACTATATTATTATAATTGCAGTGATTAAAACCTATTATTCAAAGTTAAAACCAGATGTTCTATTTTTTATTAGTATAAGATACAAATTCTACAGTTCCTCTTTGTCTAATTGGTTGTGAATATAAATCCATTAGTGCATATACTTCTTCAGGAATATCTATTGAAATATTTAGTCCAAGTTCTTTAGCTTCTTCAACTGTTATTGGATAATCATGTGTCCATCTTCCCTCAGTTAATGTTTGAGATAATTCTTTAGCTTTTTCTTCATCCATATTATTCTTTAAAACATTAAAAATAAATCTTTGAACTTGAGATATAGATTTTTTTGCTACATCTGCTAATATTAATGTTTGATCATCAACCTTGTCCACACCTTTTTGCTCTACAACTTTAACAATACTTGGTGCAGGGTTTTGTCCTAATTGCGGATCAACAGGACCTAACACAGCATGTTTATCCATAATAATTTGATCTGCAGCTAAAGAAATTAATGTTCCACCACTCATAGCATAATGTGGAACAATAACTCTTGTTTCGGCTGGATGATCATGTAAAGCTTTAGCTATTTGTGTAGCTGCTAAAACAAGTCCACCTGGAGTATGTATAATTAAATCAATAGGTTTATCCTTTGGCGCTTTTCTAATAGCTCTTAAAATCTCTTCACTATCCTCAACATTTATATATTTATAAAAAGGAAAACCTAAAAAACCCATACTTTCCTGTCTGTGAATTAAAGTAATAACAGTAGAGTTTCTTTTTTTCGATAATGAGGATAATAAAGCTTTTCTTCCTGCAATTAATTGTGCAAACTTCATTTGTGGTCCCATTAATATGTAGAAAATAAAAATCCACCATAATAAGGTACCTAAAAATCCTGTAGTCATAAAACTCCTCCTTTTAAATAATTCTATTATTGTAATTATAACATTATTTCATTTAAAAAACTAATATTCAATTAAAATATATAACCATGAAAAAAATTTCATAATCGAAAATTTTTAATTAATATTAAGGATTATTTGTCTATATTTGAAATATATCCCTATATGATTATAAAAGAAATTCTGGTATACTACAAATATAAAAATAAAATGGAGATGATATAATGAATAACTTTATAGTAGCTGTCGAATTTGGTAGCATAAAAGGATTTGTGAAAAATAATAAAATAATTAAAATTGAAATTTTAAATGAGAAGTTAGAAGAATATTATGATGCATATAGTAAGGATTTTTATTATAAAATTAAGGAATATTTAGAAGGAAATGATGTATTGGATGAAATTCCATATGAAATTTATTATAAAAATAAGTTTGAAAAAGATGTTCTGACAGCCTTAAAAAAAGTGAAATTTGGTAAAGTAGTTTCTTATAAAGAACTTGCTATAATATCCGGATATCCAAATGCTTCAAGAGCAGTAGGTACTGTAATGGCAAAAAACACAATTCCATTGATTTTACCTTGCCATAGAGTTATAAAAAATAATTGTAATATAGGAAATTATGGTGGAGGAAGTCATTGGAAAAAATTTTTTTTAGAGATTGAAGGTATAAATATTAGGAATAATAGAGTTATTTCGTGTAACAAACTTTAACGTTTACAAAACATTTAAGAATAAATTTAAATATATAATTAAACTTGAGGTGATTAAAATGCCAAAAAGATTACATCCTAAAATATTTAAAGTGCCAATAGACAGAATTAGAATGGGGTATTATTCTGATAAGTATTTTACAAGATACGTTGAAGTATTAAAAAAAGACAACAGACATGTAAATGTGCTTTATCAGTATTTTCCAAGAAAAGATTGTGTAGTGGTTGGAATAGATGAAGCCCTTGCTATTTTAAGATTTGGAACAGGATACTATAAAGATGAAGAAAAAGCAAATGAATTATTTAATCAAATATTAAATCTTGAAAAAGCACTTCAAAATGCTGCGCATAATATGAATAAAGATGAGCTTTTGAAGATAACATCAAAAAAGTGGGATTTAAGAATGATGCTAAACGATTTATGGGTAGATAAATGGGATGAAATAGAAGTTAAAGCCTTATATGATGGTGATATTGCAAATAATATGGAACCAATTCTTACTATAGAAGGTGATCCAGCTTATTTTGGATATTTAGAAACAATATTACTCGGAGTACTTGCAAGGGCCACATCAACCGCAACAGCTGTAAAAAAAGTCGTAGATGTTGCAAATGGGAAACCCATATTGTTTTTCAGTGCAAGATTCGACCACTTCTGGGTACAGGCTACTGATGGTTACGCCGCTTTAAAAGCAGGTGCATTTGGTGTGTCAACAGATGCTAATGCCGATTATTGGGGTGTTGAATCAATGGGGACCATCCCTCATGCATTAATTGCATCATATGACGGCGATACAACAGAAGCCGCTATAGCTTTTGATAAACATATTGATGAAAAGGTAAATCGAATAGTACTTGTAGATTGGGATAATGATGTTATTGGAACAACATTAAAATTGGTATCGAAATTCTATGAATATATTACTGGAAAAACATTTAAGCCAGGTATTACGGATCCATCTATAATAATAGGTGAAGGGAAAAATAAAATATGGGGTGTTAGATTTGATACATCTGGAAGTCTCAGGGATAAAAGCGTAATACCAAAAGATAGGTCATCATTAGGAGTAAATCCAGAATTAGTATGGAGAGCAAGACAGATTTTTGATAGTAATGGATTAAAAAATCTAAAAATACTTGTTTCTGGAGGATTTGATGCTGAAAAAATTAAATTATTTGAAACGTTAGATGTTCCCGTAGATAGTTATGGTGTTGGTTCAAAATTATTAAAAGAAAAAATAGATTTTACTGCAGATATAGTAGAAGTAGATGGAAAACATTGTGCAAAAGTTGGAAGAAAAAAAGGTGATTTATCCCGATTAATTACAATTTCAAAAAAATATTGGGAAGAAAAGGGAGGCATATAAAATGGAAAAAGGTACATGGGTGGTAAAAAAAGGGTTTGCAGAAATGTTTAAAAATGGTGTTATTATGGACGTAACAACAGCAGAACAGGCAAAAATTGCCGAAGAAGCTGGTGCAGTTGCAGTTATGGCACTTGAAAGAGTTCCTGCTGATATTAGAAAGGCAGGCGGCGTTGCAAGAATGGCAAGTATTTCTAAAATAAAAGAAATAATGGAAGCAGTTTCAATTCCAGTTATGGCAAAAGTAAGAATAGGCCATATAGCTGAAGCAAGAATTTTAGAAGCTTTAGGTGTGGATTTTATAGATGAATCAGAAGTTTTAACTCCTGCTGATAACAAATATCATTTAAACAAACATGATTATAAAGTACCATTTGTTTGTGGAGCAAGAAATTTAGGTGAAGCTTTAAGAAGAATAGCAGAAGGTGCTGCAATGATTAGAACAAAAGGTGAAGCTGGAACAGGAAATGTTGTAGAAGCAGTTAAACATATGAGACAGGTTATGGATGAAGTAAGATTAGTTCAAAACATGCCAGAAGAAGAATTAGTTACATATGCAAAACAAATTGGAGCTCCTGTTGATTTAGTTGCAGAAGTTAAAAAATTAGGAAGACTACCTGTAGTTAATTTTGCAGCAGGTGGAGTTGCTACACCTGCCGATGCAGCTTTAATGATGCTATTAGGAGCAGACGGTGTATTTGTAGGTTCTGGGATATTTAAATCAAAAGAACCTAAAAAAATGGCAAAAGCTATAGTTGAAGCTGTATTACATTATGATGATCCAGAAAAATTAGCAAAAATAAGTGAAGATGTTGGGGAAGCAATGGAAGGTTTAGAAATAGACCAATTGGATGTTCATTTACAAGAAAGAGGATGGTAAGTTTGAAAATAGGTGTATTAGCTGTTCAAGGAGATATTAGAGAACATGCAAATATGATTGAAAAAATAGGACATACACCCGTTAGAGTTAAATCTATAGAAACCTTAAATGACGTTGCTGGTTTAATAATACCTGGTGGTGAAAGTACAACAATTTCAAAATTAATGAAAAAAACTGGTATTTGGGAAGAATTAAAAAGAAGAGCCAAAGAAGGATTCCCTATTTTTGGAACATGTGCAGGAATGATAGTTGTTTCTAAAAGGATTGCTAATTATCCTCAACAAGAAACAATGGGATTAATAGATATATATGTTGAAAGAAATGCATATGGAAGACAAGTATTTTCTTTTGAAGAGATTCTGGAATTTCAGGGAAATAAATTAAAAGTTACATTTATCAGAGCTCCAAAAATAGTAAAATATGGAGAAAATATTGAAAAATTAATAGAATTCAAAGATGCTCCTGTTCTTGTTAGACAGGATAATATTTTAGTTGCCTCATTTCATCCAGAAATAGAAGATGATCCTGCAATTCATCAATATTTTATAGAACAAATGGTAGCAAAAAAGCAGGTGAAATAATGATACCCTTACATGGATTTTTATCTCATTTTGTTGCAGATCATGCATTTTCTAATGTATATTCTGAAAAATTAAAATTAAAGAATAATTTAATAACACACATAGTTTGGAGTATATTAGCTATATTATCTTTTACATTTGATACATTAAAAACACCATTAGGAATAACAGCTTTTTTGTTGTTAATATCTTATCATATATTTATAGATATTTATAGAACAAAAGGAACAACCTTTAAAAGAGAAATATTATATCTTATAGGTGCTTTGATTATTAACCTAATATTTTATAAAGTTTATATGAACTCATATATTTCAAATGAATTTATATATTATTTAATTGGAATGATGTTGGCAACAAGTTTTGGCTCTTTTATTGAAAGAACATTTAATATCATTGACAAACAGATAAAAGATACAGCAGGTGCTTCTGAAAGATTAGCCATATACATATTTTTAAGCAAATTTAAAATAGAATGGGTATTAATCTCAATATTTGTTGGTTTATTGTACAGATTTTTTATCGTAAAACAAAAATCCAAAGAATGGATTTTTTCACCTATTTATGGTGTTATAATATCATCTATCTGGCTATTGATAATGAAAGGTATTTTCTAAGATGATATGGATAATATCAGATATACATGGAATGTATGAAAAATTATTAAAATTAATAAATAAAATACCAGAAAATGATAAAATCATTTTCTTAGGAGATTATATTGATCGGGGACCGGATTCAAAAAAGGTCCTCGATTTATTAATGAAATTAAGGAATAGATCCATTTTTTTAAAAGGAAATCATGAAGATATGATGATTGATTATATAGAAAAAAAAGGAAAATATGCAGAAGGTGTATGGTTTAGAAATGGGGCATCAGCTACCTTAAAAAGTTTTAATAATAATATAGAAGAAAAATATTTTAAATTTATAAAATCTTTAAAATTATATCATATAGAACAACTAAATGAACAAAAATATTTATTTGTTCATGGGGGAATTAGATATGGAATAAAATTAACAGATCAAAATGAAAAAGATTTACTCTGGATAAGAGATGAATTTTATATGAAAAATAAAAGATATGAAAATTATATTATAGTTCATGGACATACGCCAACATTTTATATAACAGGAAAATATGAAATATATTTTCATAAAAATGAAAAAAATAAAATTATCAGTATAGATATAGATACAGGATGTGTTTATGGTGGAAAATTATCAGCATTAGGAATTGATAAAAACAACAATTATAAAATAATCTCAGTTTAATAAATAACATTACCAATGCTGGGTTATAACCCAGCATTGGTAATTTATAATAATATATAAAATCATTCTTTATATTATTGGAAATTATATTTTAAATTTTTTAATATTTTCTTTTAATACTTCTGAATCATTTTTCAATTCTTGAGATACCTCTTTTAGCATGGAAATTTCATTTTTTTGATTAAATGAAATTTCAGCCATTTGTTCAATTTGTTTAAGTATTTCAGTAATGTTTTTCATACTTTTATCCATTGCAGCTGCCATCTCTTCTGTTGACGCGCTTTGCTCTTGCGATGTTGCAGTTAAATTTTCAACTTTATTATTTATTAAATCAATTTGTTCTAATATGATTCTAAAATTTTCTTTTATATTTTTTGCCCCTGATTCAACTTTATTTACTATATTAACAGTTTCTAATGTTGCGCTATTTACATCTTTAACGCTATTTTGAACATCTAATAATATTTCAGCAATCTTTTCTGTTGCTTTTTTACTTTCTTCTGCCAATTTTCGAATTTCATCAGCAACAACAGCAAACCCTTTTCCAGCTTCACCAGCTCTAGCAGCTTCTATAGCAGCATTTAAAGCTAATAAATTTGTTTGTTCAGTTATTGTGTTTATAGAATCAACAATTTCTCCTATATTACTCGTTAAATATAACAATTCTTCAACCTTTTTTTCAGTATTTTTTGATTGAATTACAGCATTGTGTATTATTTCTGATATAGTATTTAAACCTTTAGTTCCATTTTCAGCATTTTTAATACTTTCTATTGCTATAGAGGATAATTCTTGAGAATTTTCAGAAACCATTTGTGCAGAACTTTCAATCTCTTCAATTCCAGAAGTTATTTCTTCAATTGTGGAGGAAATATCATTCATATTTTGTTCTATATTTTTCGCACTTAAATATAAATCATCAGAACTTTTTTCTGTTTTCATAACAGCATCAATAACCTCTTCTGAGGATTTATCTAATTTTAAGCCTGTATCAAGAACTGATTTTAAAATATTTTTAAAATTATCCAGCAAACTTTTCAATTTTAAAAAAATATGGTCAATTTCATCTTTACCAGAACTTTTAATTTTAACGGTTAAATCTCCATCTGAAATTTTTTCAATGTTAAAAGATAAATGATTAATCTTTTTTATAAGAATTTTTGTTACAACAACAGAGAATAATAATATTATTAAGATTATAAAAATAAAAGTCATAATCATAGATTTCATTATTTCGGAGTTCAATGCAACAAAATTAGTCGTATCTTCTAAAACAGCCAATAATCCAATTATTTTTCCATTGGGTTCTTTTAAAGGAAATAGCAAAAATGAAATGCCAGGTTTTACTGTATATTTAAAAGATCCATTATTTTTTAATTCAGTGAAAAAATCCTTTATTTTATTTTCTGGCAAAAGATATTTTTTCTCAGTTGCAGCATATAGACCATTTTTTGTATAAACAAGCATATCAGTTGAAATCATTTTTTTGAAATTCATAAGAGTTTCTGAAGAAAATGGAACTCCCGTTTGAACAATTCCTATTACCTTATTCTCTACAATAATTGGATAAAAAGCTCTTAATCCAAAACCACTAGAGCCAAAATCAAAACCATAATTTTTAGTTCCATCTAAAGCTAATTTAACACCAGAAATATGAGATTTATCATCACCAAATTTTCCTGGATGATGTCCTCTATAAAAAACTTTTCCATTAGCATCTTCTAATTCTAATACTTTTAATCCTGTAACTTTTAAAACATTGAAATCTGGAACTAATATTTTTTTACATATTCTCTATTATTTGTTAGTAATCCTTTCTTTATATTATTATTATTTGAATATTTATAAGCTATTTGTAGTAATTCTTCGAATTTATTTCCAAAAAATTTATTAACGGAATTTTTTATTCTATTTTTTTCATCTTCCAATGTAAAATTTACCATTTTTCTGTTTTCAATTCGTATAACACCAAAAATTATAATTAATGGTATCAATCCTACAATAAAAAAATATAACATATATTTGTATAATAACTTCATAAAACTCCCCCTTTTATATTCTTGAATGCGATATATGTTTAAAATATATATCTCAATTATAACATATCATTAACCTAAAGTCGATATATTGCATTTTAAAATACCAAAATTCTTGTAGTCTTTTATATTTCCTCAATATACTTTGCTTCTTTACCAACAAAGATAATTATATACTTTTTCATCGTTTCATTTTTTGTGTTTAATTCATATGATTTCTTGTATTTTTCTATTTGTTCTTTTGCCTGTTTTATTTTCCTTTTTAATTTTTCTTCTGTGTATTCTTTTTGTTTTATGTATTTTACTTCTATTATCGCTTCATATGGTACTTCTTCATACCTTTTGAACATTGCTATGTCTATATACCCATTTTCTACTGGATATTCCATTTTTACCATTGCATATGGCGTTAGTATTAGATAACTATACATTATTGCTTTTATGTATTTTTCATCTAATCCCATGAATATTCTGTTGTCCATTTTGCTCAATAGGTTTTCTATTTCTTTGGCAAAGCTTTTTATTTCTCCATCTGATAGTATCTTTCTTACTGCTATCTCTATTGGCTCTGGGTCTATGTATTCTGTTAGTTTTTCTTCTATGTATTCTGTGAAGTATTCTGAGAATATTTTTTTCATTGAGTAATTTGGTATTTTTAAATATGTTATTATTCCTTTTTTTTCAAATGTCATGAACCCAAGATAGAATAATAATGATTTTATATCTTTTATTTCTATCCTTTTTCCTGGATTGAACATTGTTGTGAGTTCTGTTAATTCTGTTTTTCCTGTTAATAGTATTTCATTTAATAATTCTCCTATTATTTTTTTTGATGTTGTTTTTTCTCTTTCTTCTTTGGTTTCTTCTTTGTCTATTTTTACTCCAAGTAATTCACCAAGACTAAATAGATTCTGTACTTTTTTGTAATCACTCATTATGTTATCATCTA
>NZ_AZAY01000006.1 GCF_001021165.1 Marinitoga sp. 1197 | reverse complement strand
TTCCTTTAAATGTTAGATATCCAGCTTGTGTAAAGAATATATTTGCATTTGCATCTTCTATTTCTCTTATTGAGAAATCCATTGCACTTACTGTGTTTTTTACCAAATCCTCATAGGTTACTTTTTTGTCTTCTATATATTTTGATAGAAATGATGGTGAGCCGCTTTCAAACCAGTAATTTCTGAATTTTTTTTCTTCAAAAAACTTTAATATGGAGAATGGATTATATACAAATTGTTCTCCATCAAAGGAAAAACCATTGTAATATTTTTTCATTTCTTTTAATAATTGATGTTCTGTTATTCCTATTTCTTTTGCTGTTTCTTTTATATAATCTTCAAAATAATATTCAAGTTCTTCCTGTGTATAACCCAACATTGTTGCATATTTTTTATTTAACGATATATCATTTAAATTATTAAGTGCTGAAAATACACCTGTTTTTGTGAATTTTGTAATACCTGTTATAAATACAAATTTTATGTATTCATCCTTTGTTTTTACTTTTTTATAGAATTCTCTTAAAAATGCTCTAAATTCTTCTGCTTTTTCTTTATTGTTTATATATTCTAATATTGGTGATTCATATTCGTCTATGAGTATTACTGTTTTTTCTTTGTATTTTTTACTTAATTCTGTTATTAAATGCCCAAATTTTGTTGGTAAATTATTTTTTATTGGTGAAATATCATATTCTCTATATAATTCTTCAATTCTTTCATTAAGTGAATCTATAAATTCATCATATGTTGTTAGTGTATTATCTGACATATCGAGTTTTATTACAGGATATTCCTTGAATTCCCATTTGTCATATATACATGTATCTTTAAATAATTCTTTTTCTCCTTTGAATAAATAATACAATGTTGATACTGTTAAGCTTTTACCAAATCTTCTTGGTCTTGAGAGAAAGGTTGGTATTCCGGAATTTGCTAATTCTAATATATATTTTGTTTTATCTATATATATATAATTTTCTATTATTAGTTTTTTATAATCCTGTACTCCTATTGGTAATTTTTTCATTTTCATCATCTCCACATTTGTTTTTTCTTAATATTATTATAGCATAAATGTATCTTACAAAAAACTGTTTTTATATATTCTCACGAGAATATGGAATTATATAAAGCCATGTTACTAATATACCTGTTAATTCTAAAAATTAGGGTATCCAATTAGTAAAAAGCAAGCGAAAATTCGCAGATTGTCCTTACACGCTATCGCGGGTATTGGTTAAAATAATTTTGATTTTATAAAAAATTTTTGTTTTCTATAAAATATTAAAAAAACTATTTACCTTAGATTTTTTATATCTAAAAAATCTAAGCGTAAAATGAAGTCGGTCAATTTTGCACGGATGCAAAATACAGAACATGGATGTAAGTCTGATATGGCCGGCGAGAATGAGCTATTTTTAAGGATTAACAATCAAGGTTTGAGCGACTTTACTTTTTAGACATCGTAATCAGATTTTTTTAACTTAATAATTTCTCCATTTTGCTCGATATATTTTATAAAATCATTAAATAATGAATAATTGGTTATTGTTAATATATCTCCTATAACGATTAATTTTTTTCTTGCTCTTGTAATTGCCACGTTTAATCTTCTTTCATCTGTTAAAAAACCTATTAAACCTTTTTCATTACTTCTTGTTAAAGAAAATATAATAACATCTTTTTCTTTACCTTGAAATCCATCAACCGTATTAACTGTATTATTTATTTTTTCTTTTAAATATTTCACCTGATCTTTATATGGTGAAATAATTCCATAATCGATATTGTTTTTATCCAGAATTCTACTAATTTCTATAACTATTTTTGCTTCTAATGGATTGTATTTTGATGATGACCCTTTTTTTATCACTTCATATTTTTCTTGAATTTCAGAGGTGTCAACAAAAATCAGAGGTGTTTTGCTTAATATTTTATTATACGGATAATTGTCGATATTAATATATATAGTTCTATTTTTAATATTTTTACTGCTTGTTAATATTCCATTATAAAACTTTTTATTAGAAAATTGCATTATTTTATCATTCATTCTATACTGAACTGTCAATATAGAAGAGTTTTCTGGATATTTTTTTATTAATCTTTCAAATAATGTTTTTGATAATACCTTTTTTGCTTTTTCACTTAAAATTGTTGGAGGAAGTTGTTTATGGTCTCCACCTATTATAAATTTTCTCCCACGAACTATTGGTATATAACATGATGGTTCAGTTGCCTGAGAACCTTCATCTATAACAACAGTATCAAATGTAATATTATCCAGTTCTTCAATACCAGCAGAACTATTTGTACTTATGATTACATCACAACTACTTATAATTTTTTTTACCAGAATTTCTTCTGATTCCTCTGCAAGATTATAAAGTTTTTGAACTTCGTTGTTAAGTTTTATCCACTCATACATTGACTTCATGTCTTCAGGAAAAATTCCTCTTGTTCCACGATTTTTTAAGGCGTATTTTTCTATTTGCTGCTCACTTAGTCCTCGTCTTATTTGAGGAATAGGCTTTTTATATTTATCCCTTTTTTCTGATAAATTAAGAGCTTCTTCACGGATTTTTTCAATTTTTTTATAATCTTCATGATTTTCAACGACATAATATAATGAATGGGATATTAAATCTTTATCTATTCTACTCGGATGACCTAATCTACATACTTTTATATCTTTATAACGTATAAGATTAAATAACAAATTATCTGTTGCAGCATTTGAATCGGAAGTTGCTAAAACTTTTTTATCATTTTTTACTTCTTGCATAATAATTTCTGTTAGAGTTCGAGTCTTTCCTGTACCTGGAGGACCATGTATTAGAAAAATATCTTTACTGCCAACTGCTTTTTTCACAGCCTTTTTTTGCGAATCATTTAAATCTTTATCATAAAAAGATAAACTTACGTTTTCAGGTTGTTTTGGTTTCTTATTACCTAAAATAATAGACTTTAAAATTTTAAGCTTTCCTTCACTATAATGAAGTTTTAAAATTGCATTCTGCATACGTTTAAAAGTTATTTCATTTAAATATAAGTCTATTCTAATGTTTTTTGATTTTTGGATCCAGATAGGTGGCCTATTTGAAAAAGATACAACAATATATTTATTTCCAATTTCTGTAACAGAACCTGTTAAATCGCTTTTTAAAGGATTACCTTTGCTAATCAATACAACATCTCCAACAGAAATATCTGTTTTAAAAGGCTCTTCTCTTCCAAATTTAATTAAATATATTCCCCCAATTTCTTTTCTTATAAATTTACCTTTTAAATTGTTTATAGCTCGTCCTATTTTTTCTCTATTTTTTCCATATAACTTTATTTCATTAATCATAGTTTTTATTTCGGCTTCTTTTTCTAAATCAATAGCTTCGTATAATAATTCTAAATAATTCATATTGTATCTCCTTTCTTTTTTTATAATAGCATAATTTTGTTATAATAAAGTATCGAAAGGTGGGATAATATGATTGGTGAATATCCGGAAAAATCCTGGTCATTTTCAAAAGACAAATTATTATCGAAATGCCCAAGGGCATATTATTATTCTAAATTTCTGATATGGGGCGGTTGGGAAAAAACGGCACCAGAAAGGTCAAAAATGGCCTATAGACTAAGTAAACTAACAACTATTGAACAATTTTTAGGATCTTTAATACACGATTATATTGCTAATAACATAACAGCTTTAAAAACTCCTGATTTAAAAATGGCATTGAAAAATATTGGATATGAATTTAATAAAGCTGTATATTATTCAAAAAAGTATCAAAAAGAATGGGAGAAAAATCCTAAAAGTATAGTTATGTTTTATTCTATTTATTATAAAAATAGAAATATATTTGAAAATGAATTTGGAAAAAAAATAAAAGAAAAAACTAAAATTTTGCTTCAAAATTATTATAATTCTAAAACGTTAAAAGATATACAAAACGGTATAAAAATAATGGAAATAGACAAAGAAAATAATTTTTCTTCTTTTTTTATTGATGATTATAAAATATATTCTATAATTGATTTTATGTATAAAAAAGGTAGTGAAGTTATCATTGTTGATTGGAAAACTGGTAAAAAATCAAAAGATGATGACTTTCAATTAAAATTATATGCATTATATGCTTATAAGAATTATACTATTAATTTAGAAAAAATCACATTGATAAATGAATATTTGCTGGAGGGTATTTCTGAAGAAAAAAAATATAACAAAGATGATATTTTAAAGGTAGAAGAGCATATTAAATCAAGAATAAAAATCCTCGAATCTTATTTAAAGGATAAAAAAAGAAATATCCCAAAAGACGAAATCTATTTTCAAGCAAAACCTTCAAAGTATAATTGTAAATGGTGTAATTTCAAAGCAATATGCCCAGAGTATAAGGAAAATTTTATTAATAAAAATTAAATAATATTAATATAAAATTAAAAAAGACTTCTATTTAGAGATAATTGGTTCAAATCTCTGTTTATTTTTTGTTATTGGATTTTGAATAATATGTAAAGTATGTTATTCTTATTTCAGAAAACGTTTTCAAGAACGTTTTTTGAAAGGGGTGAATGCGGTGAAAAAAAAAGGAATATTTAATTCTGAAATTTCTTCTGTAATTGCTTCCATGGGACATACTGATACTATTGCTGTTGTAGATATGGGTTTTCCAATTTCAAAAGATATTAAAAAAATTGATTTAGTAGTAGATATCGGAACTCCAACACTCGAACAGGTTACAAAAATTCTATTAAAAGAATTACATATAGAAAAAATTATTATTGCTAAAGAATCATCTGAAGATTTTATAAATTTAATTAAAAAGTTTAATAAAAATATTGAGTTTGTATCTCACGAAAATCTAAAAAAACTTTCTACTAATTGTAAAGCTATAATTAGAACTGGTGAAAATAAACCTTATTTTAACGCTATTTTTGTTTCAGGAGTGATATTTTAATGTTATTAGAATTAATAAAAGTGACAAAACAATTCCCCGGTGTTTTAGCTTTGGATAATATAGATTTTAAACTTAATCCTGGTGAAGTTCATGCCTTGTTAGGTGAAAATGGAGCTGGAAAAAGCACTCTGATAAAAATTATAGGAGGAGTAATAAAAGCTGATAAAGGAAAAATAATTTATAATGACGAAGAAATTTCTTTTTCAAATCCTTCAGAAGCAATAAATCGTGGAATCGCTACCATACATCAGGAATTAAATTTATTTGAGGATTTAACTGTAGCAGAAAATATTTTTATTGGAAATATAAATAAATTCTTTGTAAATAAAAAACAGTTAATTGATGAAGCTCAAAAAATTTTAACAGCTAATAATTTTAATATAAAAGCTGAAACAATTGTAAAAGATTTAAATACATCAGAAAAACAATTAGTATCAATAGCAAAAGCTTTATCCTTGAACTCAAAAATTATTATTATGGATGAACCAACGGCAGCTATAACTGAACATGAAACTAAAAATCTTTTTAAAATAATAAAAGAGTTAAAAAATAATGGAATAGGTATTATTTTTATTTCTCATAGATTAGAAGAAGTTTTTGAAATAGCCGATAAAGTTACTGTTTTAAGAGATGGGAAATATATTGGTAGTGGTTCTGTAGATAATTTTTCACAGGAAGATCTTATAAATATGATGGTTGGAAGAAAAATAGACGAGATGTTTCCTAAATATAATAAAATTGAAAATAAAGTAATTTTTTCTATAAAAAAACTTAAAGTGGGAAATGTAGTTAGAGATGTTTCATTTGATGTAAAAGAAGGTGAAATCTTTGGAATAGCTGGATTAGTAGGATCTGGAAAATCCGAAATTCCTTTAGCCATTTATGGATATATACCAGCAAAATGGGAAAGTTTAATAATTAATAATAGAAAAATAAAAAAAATAGATAACCCTAACAAAGCCTTAGAATATGGTATAGCACTGGTTCCAGAAGATAGAAAAAGCATGGGATTGATATTAGAATTAGATATTATGAAAAATATAATAATCCAAAATATTAAATTAATTGAAAAGTATGGTATATTATTTTGGAAAAAAGCTAAAAAAATTGCAAAAGATGAAATTAAAAAGTACTCTATCAAAGCAACATCATACAAACAAAAAGCTGGAAATTTATCTGGAGGAAATCAGCAAAAGGTTGTATTATCCAAAGTTTTAAAAAGAAATCCAAAAGTGGTTTTTCTGGTTGAACCGACAAGGGGTATAGATGTTGGAGCAAAAGTAGAAGTCTATAATATAGTTAATAATTTAGCTAATTCAGGAAATGCTGTAATTTTTATATCTTCAGAATTACCTGAGATAGTAAGTTTGTGCGATAGAGTTATGGTTATGCATAGAGGTAAAAGTATGGGAATATTAGAACAAAAAAACATAAATCAGGAAAACATTTTAAAGTTAGCTACTGGAGTTGATATTTAATGAATGGAAAAATTATTTTGAAAAAAATGAAAGAATATCCAGCAATAGTTGGTTTTATAGGTATTTCAATATTTTTTTCAATTTTAAGTGATAGGTTCCTTACAATATCTAATATAATTAATGTCTTTAGACAGGTTTCTATTCAGGCGGTAATGGCTTTTGGTATGACTATGGTTATAATATCAGGAGGCATAGATCTATCTGTTGGATCTATTTTTGCACTATCTGCAGTTATAATGGCATCTGTTTTAAAAACTGGTTCTATCTTTTTAGGTATAATAACAGCATTAGTTATAGGCGCATTGATGGGATTTGTTAATGGATTTATTATAGCAAAAGGGAGAATCCAACCATTTATTGTAACACTAGCAACTATGGCTATTGGTAGAAGTTTAACATTAGTATATACTCAGGGAATGCCTATCTCAGGGTTTTCTTCAAGTTTTAGAGTTATAGGAAGAGGAGATTTTTTCGGAATACCTTATCCTATAATAATTATGTTAGGTACTTTTACTTTGATATGGTATATATCATCAAATACAAAATTAGGATTATATACATATGCAATTGGCGGAAATGAAATGGCAGCTAAACTTAGTGGGGTTAAAGTTGTTAAATATAAAATAGTTATATATATGATTAGTGGAATTTTATCAGCGCTAAGCGCTATACTTTTAACCGCCAGGCTTAATAGTGCCCAACCTACATTTGGAACAGGATATGAATTAGATGCTATTGCAGCTGTTGTTTTAGGAGGAGCGAGTTTAACCGGTGGAAAGGGTAGTGTCGTTGGCACTATTTTTGGAGCTCTAATAATGGGAATAATCAATAATGGACTTAATTTATTAAACGTATCTCCCTTTTACCAACAGGCTGTAAAGGGTATTGTTATATTAATTGCAATACTGTTGGAAAGGGAAGAAAAATAGGGGGTGTATGTATGAAAAAAACTGTATTATTTGTAACATTTATTATTTTATTTTCATTGATGGCATTTAGTATTAAAATCGGATTATCTCTTTCAACATTGAACAATCCATTTTTTGTTGAGTTAAGGAATGGAGCTTTACAAGAAGCAGTAAATCAAGGTGTGGATATAGTAGTTGTTGATGCCCAGGATAAATCGTATAAGCAACTAAATGATATCGAAGACCTTGTTCAACAAAGAGTTGATTTAATAATTATCAACCCTACTGACAGTGATGCTATAGTCGCTGCAGTTGAAGAAGCAAATGATGCAGGTATTCCTGTCATTACTGTCGACAGAGCAGCAAATGGTGGCAAGGTTATTTTGCATATTGCTTCTGATAATGTTGCTGGTGGTGCTATGGCAGCAAAATATATTGCAGAACTTTTAAATGGCAAAGGAAATGTAGTAGAATTGGAAGGTATTCCTGGTACTTCTGCTGCAAGAGATAGAGGTAAAGGCTTTGAAAATGAATTAAAAAAATATCCAAACTTAAAGCTTATAGCCAAACAAACGGCTAATTTCAATAGAGCAGAAGGATTAACTGTTATGGAAAATTTATTGCAAGCATATCCAGATATCGATGCAGTTTTTGCTCAAAATGATGAAATGGCATTAGGTGCAATAGAAGCAATTAAATCAGAAGGAAAATTAGGAAAAATTGTCGTTGTTGGTTTTGATGCTATCCCAGATGCTATTGCAGCTGTAAAAAATGGTGAAATGGCAGCAACTGTTGCTCAACAACCTTCTTTAATGGGGGAATTAGCAGTTAGAAAAGCTGTTGAATATTTAGAAACAAAGACTATTTACATACCAGTTAATTTAAAATTAGTAGTAAAATAAAATGGGGGGATCCCCCATTTTTAATTTTTTATTAGTATATAAACATATTTTTAAGAGGTGTTTTTTTATGAAAAGAATTAGCATTAAGGATGTTGCCAAAGAGGCCGGTGTTTCTATTTCAACAGTCTCTAGAGTTATTAATAATAGTACTTATGTGAATAAAGAATTAAAAAAAAAGGTTGAAATTGCAATAAAAAAGTTGAATTACAACCCAAACATCTTAGCCCAAAATTTAAGACGTGGTAATACCAAAACAATAGGATTCGTAATTCCAGATATTACAAATCCTTTTTTCCCAAATATAGTAAAAGGGGTTGAAGACTATTTAAAACAGAAGGATTATACTCTTCTATTAAGTAATTCAGATCAGAATTTAGAAATAGAAACTAAAATAATCAATACTTTAATTTCCAAACATATAGACGGTATTATATTTACAGGAACAGGATTATATAATCCAACTTTAGAAAAATTAATAGATAAAGGTCTAAAAATAGTTTTTCTTGATAGGATTTTGGAAGATGTCAATGCTTCTTATGTTATTTGTGATAATAAATCTGGAATTTTAGATTTATTAAATTATTTATATAATAATGGAAAAAGGAGTTTTTATTTTATAAATGGAAGTAAAAATACATTTAGTGCAAAAATAAGATATGAAACATTTATTGATTTTATGAAAGAAAAAAACATATATAATTATAAACACGTTTATACTAATTTTTCTTATGAAGCAGGATTCAAATTTGGAAAACGCATAAAATCATTACCTGATGTAATTATAGGAGGAAATGATTTAATTGCATATGGTATAATTGATTCTCTTCAGGAAAAAGGAATACAAATTCCTCAAGATGTTGAGGTTACAGGTTTTGATGATATATTTTTTAGTAGACATTATAAACCTTCGCTAACTACTATAAGACAACCAATATATGAATTGGGGTACAAAGCAGCTGAATTAATTTTAAATTTAATTGAAGAAAAACAAAAAAAAATAAGAGGTATTATATTAAAACCCACATTGATAATTAGAGATTCAACGAAATAAACATTTATTTTAAATCTTTTCTTAAATCTCTCGCATTATGTAAATATATAAAATTTTGAGTATCGCTCTCACAAAGAATTAAAAATCTTATTATTCCGTTTGCAGAATTCTCAAAAACAGCTTCCTGGAATGTCATTAAAGGTATATTATTTAATCCGAAGTGCTCTCGTATGGCTGTTATGGGATTATATGCTGTTATGTCTGGAGTTGCAGAACATAATATAGCAATTATATTTTTTATGTTATTATTTTGAATGATTTTATTGTATAATTCTATAGAACGATTTTTTATATGTTCTTTTTCATTTTTATCTATAGAAGTAGCGCCTCTAATTCCTATCATAACACACCTCTTTTATTAGAATCATTTTACATTATATCATTACGATGTCTAAACTAATCCTTCTATGTAGTTCCTTTTATAAAAATTTATTGTTAATTTAACAATTTCATCTATTTTGAAAGTAGCTCTTTTCACATCATTACTCGACCTATTTATGCAATATACACAATCATAAATGCATGCGTTTGAAAATAGTATTTTTAGAAGAGATATACACCTGCCATCTCCTGTCCAACTATGGCATATTCCGCTATTCACAGCATTACCTAATCCATTTGAATTATTTTTTTCACTCCCGCTTGAAGCACAAGAAACATCATATTTAGCAGATGCTGCTATTATTTTAAACATCTACAATTATTATACTACTTTCAAGTATAAAAAACAATAGAATTATGTAAATTTTATGTTATAGGAGGAGTTTTTATGAAAAAAAATTTTTTGATTATTTTTTTATTGAGTGTATATTCCATAATTTTTGCTATTTCAGAAGGGAATTTTATTATTAGTTCTAAAGATTTAGAATTACCTGGAGAATATTACGATGGAAATAATTATTTTTGGAGAGCAGATTATCATCTCGAAGATTTAAAAGAAGCAACTGATTTAAATATTGAAATTCATAATATCAGTGATGATTCGACTGTACTTTTTTTTGATGAAGGTAATAATGAGAAAAAAAATTGGAAATATATAAAATCATTATTGGATAATGCGAAAAAATTTGTATGGATAGCAATATACGATGTTAATTATTATCCTTTTATAAAAGAATTAAAAGAGCTAAAGAATAAAAATATCGATATAAGATTAATAATAGAATCACAAAACATCAATTCCTATATATCTGGATTAAAAAAATCTGGCATATTGGTAAAATATGATAAAAATTATAAATTAATGCACAATAAATTTATAATTATTGATGGTTATTGTGTAATAACCGGAAGCACCAATTTTACAAATAATGGTTTTGGATATAACTCCAATAATTCAATAATAATATTTTCAAATGAGTTGGCACAGGATTATATGAATGAATTTAATGAAATGTATAACGGATATTTTGGTAAAAATTCGATTGATAATAAACCATATAAAAAAGTAGAATTTGACAGTGGATTAATAGAACCTTATTTTACTCCAGAAGATGATTTAACAAATAGAATAATAAAATTAATAAATGAAGCCAATAAAAAAATCCATGTTATGATATTTACATTCAGCAAACGTCAAATAGCTGATGCATTAATAGATGCAAAAAAAAGAGGTGTTGATGTCAAAATTATTGCGGAAGAATATCAATCAAATTATAACTGGGCTCAGATAAATTATTTAAAACAAAATGGCATTAATGTTATATTAGATAAAAATGACAAAACGTTTCATCATAAAGTAATTATAATAGATGAAAAAATAACTCTTACCGGTTCTTTCAATTTTACGAATTCTGCACAATATAATAATGATGAGAATTCTTTAATAATTCATAGTAAGTATATATCAGAAGTTTATGAAAAGGAATTTGAAAGATTATGGCAAAAATATCAAAAATAAATTATGCTTTTATTATCGCGCACAATCACCACCTAAATCTTTTATTTTTTCTATCGCATGTGGGATAGCAGGTAATAATACCTGCAAGTTTTCTTGTACAGCTTTTGGACTTCCAGGAAGATTTATAATTAATGTTTTATTTGCAATTCCAACAACAGCTCTTGATAGCATTCCATGAGGAGTTTTTTTTAGAGCTGTTGTTATCATGGCTATTTCCATGCCATATATCCTTCTTTCAATAACTTCTAAAGTAGCTTCTGGAGTTACATCTCTTGTTGTTAATCCCGTTCCTCCAGTTGTTAATATTATGTCGATATCTTTTTTTATTAATTCTTTTAATTCTTGAGAAATCTGTTCTTTTTCATCTGGCAATATTTTATATCCAATTAATTTTCCGCCTATGTTATTCATTAAATCTTGAATTATTTTTCCACTAATATCTTCCCTTTCACCCTTTGAGCCTTTATCGCTTAAAGTTAGAACAAAATATTTCATAAATTATCCTCCCTTAAAAAATGTCCGCTTTTCCCACCAGATTTTTCAATTAAATATATATCCGAAATTTCCATTTCTCTGTCAATAGCTTTACACATATCATAAATTGTAAGGGCTGCAATATTCACAGCAGTTAATGCTTCCATCTCTATACCAGTCTGAGAATGTGTTTTTGCTAATGAAAATATTTCGATATTATTATCGTTTATTTTAAATTCAATATCAATTTTCGAAATAAATATATTATGACACATTGGTATCAATTCAGAAGTCCGTTTTGCTCCCATAATACCAGCTATTTTTGCTGTAGTTAAAACATTACCTTTAATTATTTTTCCAGAAACTATTGCTTTTAATGTTTCCTTTTTCATCTTTATCTTTCCATGAGCACGGGCTATTCTTAAAGTTATGTTTTTCCCAGATACATCAACCATATTAACATTTCCATTTTTATCAATATGTGTAAAATCCATTCTACCCCCCCATTTTATGCATAGGCGTTTTCTTTGTTAATTTACTTAAATAGTGTCGTTTGGGTTTCTCAAAAATAGCAAATTTTATTTTCTCTTTTAATTTATCTTCTTCTAAAATAACATCTTTTATTGAAATATGGTAATCAAAAGCCAAACATGGATAAATTTTTCCATCTGCAGAAATTCTAATTTTATTGCAGCTTGAACAAAAATTATGTGTAATAGCAGAAATAAAACCTATGTATGAATTTAGTTCCTTTATTAAATAGTAATTTGAAGGACCTGAACCGAATTTTATTTTTACAGGAATTAAATTATATTTTTCATTTATTTTATCCTTTAAAGTTTTTTCGCTAATAAAATCACTATCATTATAATTTTTTCCAATAGGCATTAATTCAATAAATCTAATAGGCAAGTTCAATTTTGCCGCAAATTCAATTAAATCAAAGATTTCTGATAAATTTCTTTTTTGAATAACTGTATTGAGCTTGACTTTTAAACCTATTTTCAGTGATTTTTCAAGCCCATTTAAAACATTTTGCAGTTCATCTCTTTTAGTAATATTTTTGAAATTTTCACTATTCAGAGAATCCAGGCTAAAATTCACTTCATTTAAACCATTCTTTTTGAGTTCATCAGCAAGATAATACATTAAAGAACCATTTGTCGTTATACTAAATGTTCCAAAATATTTTTTTATTATTTTAGCAATATCAACAATATCCATTCTCAATGTTGGCTCTCCACCTGTTAATCTTATCTTTTTAAAATTTAAATCCTTTAAAGTTTTAACTAATACTTCTATTTCTTTTAATGTAAGTAGTTCATTATCTTGCATAAATTTTACTTCTTCATTCATGCAATAATTACATCTAAAATTACATTTATCAGTTAACGAAAGTCTAATATATTCAACTTTTCTATTGTATTTATCTTTCATAATAATTACCTCGATTCTGTGTATTTCCAGAAATTTTGTACTATTCTAATGAATACAAATATAATCATTGACATAATAAATATTAAAGCGGTTAGCGCTAATGCCTGTTTTAATCCATATCCCTGAAATTTATCGTAGGTAAGGACAGATAAAGTCATGGGATAATATGCTAATATAGCAACAGCACCAAATTCTGAAATACTTCTTGCCCACATTAATAAGGAACCTGTAATTATTTCATGTTTTACCATTGGTAAAGCTATAAAAACAAAGCTTTTAAAAGGTGTTGCACCTAAAGAACGTGCAACTTTCTCATATCTTATATCAACTTTTTTAAACCCATCTTTTACCGAATTTACAAAAACACTAAAACTCAAAAAACTCATCGCTGCAACAATTCCCCAAAATGTATGTACAAAAGAAATACCAAATAACCCAAAACTTTTCCCTATAAATGAATTTCTTCCTAAAGTCATTAATAATGCGATTCCCGCAGCTGTGTGGGGAATAGTCTGAGGAATATCGATAATAGCCTCTAAAATGGCTTTAAAGGGAAAATCAAATCGAATAATACCATAAGCAAAAGGAATGCCAAATATTACGGCTATTAATGTTGCTAATATTGCTGCAGAAAAAGTTATTTTAACAGTATTTAAAAATTCCGGAGTTTTAGAAATCTCAATTAATAGTTGATAATCTACATTTAGAAATACAGTAAGAAAAGGTAATAATATCGCAAATACAAAAGCAAAACTAATAATTATAATTATATTTCTGAACATATGATTCCTCCGTCAAAACTCCATTAAAAATTTTATAAACTTTTGAATTATTAATAATTTCATTTTTATCATGGGTTACATGAATAGTTGTTAAATTATACTCCTGATTGATTTCATGCAATAATTTTAAAATATCCTTTTTTATATCCTGATCTAAAGCTGATAATGGTTCATCAAGTAATAATATATCAGGCTTTGTCACCAGAGCTCTTGCTAATGCAACTCGCTGTTTTTCTCCCCCGGATAGAACCTGAACTTTTCTATTTAAGATATGAGAAATATTTAATCTTTCTATTATATAATGGAAATATTCAAAATCACTAATTTTCTTCATTTTCATACCAAATTCAATATTTTTTCTTACATTTAAGTGTGGGAAAAGATGATAATTTTGATATACAAAACCTATATTTCTTTTCTCCGGCGGTAATAAAGTAATATCCTTTTTGCCAAAAAATATTTTTCCCTTATGTTTTACAAATCCTGCAATTGATTCCAAGAATAGTGTTTTTCCTGACCCTGTTGGACCAATTATATAAATATAATTTCCAGAATTTATTTTTAATCTATTTACATTTAAAAAAAAATGATTAAAAACAATCTCAAAATTTTCAATTAATATTTCCAAATTAATACCCCCATAATTCCTTTAAGTCTTCAGGTAAATTTTCTGGAAAGTCAACATTCGCAAATAAATTCATTCCTTTTTCTTTAAAAATTTCTTTTCCTTTTTTGGAATACATAAATTTTATAAATTTCACGGCAATATTATAATGAGGTGCATTTTTTAATATAGTAAAACTATAGTTTATAGGTTTCCCATAAATCTTTATTTTTTCCCCATCTTTTCCAGGCACTTCTACAAATACTTTTTTATAATTTCCTTTATATTTTATTGAAGAAAGATTTATTTTTTCAGGTAATTCTATATATTTTAAATTATATTGAAAAGCTATTGATTTGTACAAAAATGCATAATCCATTTCATTAGCTTCTAAATACGCAATTAAATCAACTGATTTTTTTAAAATCATTCTATTTCTTGAATTCAAAAATTTTTGATATAATTCATTTTCATTATAATATTTTTCTGCTAATTGCAGTGTCATTAATGTTCTATATCCTGCCGGATCCAGTTCTGGATTAGAATGTCCAAAAATAACCTTTTTATTAAAAATAATTTTATACCAGTTTTTTTCATTTATTTGAACTTTATATTTTGAATTATCAGTATAAGCCAAAACAAGACTATTATTAGAAAAAATGACGTTGAAATTCGCATATTTGTTATATAAAAAATCTGGAATAATAGTATAATCAGCGACAAAAGCAATATCGGCTAATTGGTTTAATTCTGTAATTTTCCTTGCAACTACTAAACTTCCAGACCCCATTAATTGAACATTTATATCAGGATTTTCTCTTTCAAATTCAATGGATAGAGCTTTTAAAACATTGGTTAAAGAACCCGCATGAAAAATTACCAACTTTTCGGCCGGAGTTTGAACTGATAATACCAGAAAAACATATATCAAAATTTTTATCAAAATTTTTTTCATACTATCACCCAAAAATTTAAACATTTACTGTCTTACTAGTATAAAAAACAACTTTATCTCCAATTTTTATCTCTCCACCTTCAAGTACCTTTAAAAATATTCCTTCCAATGGCATAACACATTTTCCAATAGTCTGATAAATTGCACAAGATGTATGACATTTTTTCCCTATTTGCGTAATTTCTAACAGAGTATTACCGATTTTTACTTTTGTTCCTACAGGTAATTTGTATATTTCCCCATTTTTTATAGTGATATTTTCTGCAAAATCTCCATATTTTAGCTCATATCCATACTTCCGCATTTTATCAATACTTTCTTCTGAAAGCATTGATATTTGCCTATGCCAATTTCCAGCATGCGAATCACCAATAATTCCCCAATTGACTTTTAATTCTGCTTTTTGAACTGGTTCTTTAACAACTCCCTTTTTTTTTGAAATATTAATAGAAACTACAATACTTTCTATCAAAGCAATCCCCCCCTATAAAAGAACATTATTTATTAACACAATACCATTCCTATTTTGTTTTATAAATTATATCATTTTTCATATTTTTTACAAAATCCTATAATTATATTTCTAAAAAATTAATTTAAAAATAACTTTCAAATTCTTGTTATTTTAATGTGTAATTTAAAATATCTTTTTTATTCTATCTATTTGAATTTTTTTTTCTTTTATTTTTATACATCAGTTTGTCTGCTTTTGAAATAATAGAATCAAGCGTTTCCTTGTGATTATATTCGATAAATCCTAAACTTACACTGTAATTAATTTTACTTTTTTTACTAAGTTTTTTAAGTTCTTCTGTTATATTTTTTTCTAGTCTACGAGCATCTTCTAATTTACAATTATATAAGCCAACAAAAAATTCATCACCACCATAACGAGCTAAAATGTCAGATCTTCTTATATGTTTTTTAATTGTTTCAGATATAACTTTTAAAGCTTTATCTCCTTCATTATGACCATATGTATCATTTATGATTTTTAAATTATCAACATCTATAAAACCTATTGTAACTGGTTTTTTTTCTCTTTTGGATAAAAATATCAATTCTTCTAAGAGGTGAAACCCGGCATTTCTATTATATATTCCTGTTAAAGAATCATAATGAGCTAATTTTTGCAATTTAAATTCATTTTCTTTTAATTTTGTAATATCTCTGCTGATTAAAGCTATACCAATAACCTTCGAATCTCGATATATTGGATAATAATTATTGCTTACCCAATATATACTTCCATCTAATCTTTTTATGGCTTTTTCAACTATGAAATTTTTCTCATTTTTAAGAGAAAATTCAATTTCATCAAAAAACTGATATTCTCCTTTAAATATTTCCTTTAAATTATCATTTTCTTTTATTTTTTTATTAAAATCTCTTTTAGCCCATTTTTTGAAAACAGAATTAGCCAAAATAATATTTAAATTTTTATCAACATATAAAATCCCATCCTGGCTATTTTCTATTATAGATTTTAATAACATTTCTGATTTTTCAAGTTTTTCTTTTGTTATATTTAACTCCTTAGTATATTCTTTTAAAGATTTTAATAAATATTCCAATTCTAAATTTTGATTTTTAGTAATTTGTATTTGTTTTCTTAATTCAGCTGTTTTTCTTTTTATTATATTATTCATAACCCATATAATTAAAGCTAATACTATGAGTATTAATAAAGATATTGTAAGAATTAATGTTATCCATAACGGAATTTTGGCATTATGTAAATATTTACTTGTAATTGTATAATATACAGAATTAGGGTTGCTTTTTAAATTTGTTAAATTGGAATCTATTTTATGTATAATTTCCCGCAAATTGTCTTTATGATATATCAAATATGCATTAATAAGATAAAATGAAATAGGTGTTTCAAATGCATTATATTTTTTATAAAGCATCATTCCAACGTAATAATTTACCAACCCTGCATCAATCTCTTTTTTTATTAAAGCTCTAAATATGTCTTCATATGTATTGTATTCTAAAAATCTTATGTTTAAATCAAATGTTTCATCAATTTTTTTTAACCCTTTTTCTCCAAGATAAAAAATATCATTTTTTAATACTCCAATTGTTTTATTTTTTAAATCAAAAAAATTATGTATTTTTGTATTTTTTAAAGTGAAAATTTTTCCATATGTGTCATATAAAGGAACAGTATTATACTTAAAAATTTCACTTCTATCTTTTGTATACCCAACTCCTAATAAAATATCTATTAAATCATTTTCTAAATACTCTAGCCCTTCAGAAAAGTTTAAATAAACATATTTAACATCTATATTCTCTTTTTTAAATATATAATCCATAATCTCCGGAAGAATACCTTTTATTTTACCATTTTCGGCATACATAAGTGGAGGATTTTCATATACTCCAACTTTGAGTATATTTCCAAATAAATATGTAAAAGATAAAATAACTAAAATAATAAATATTTTTTTCATTGGGTATACACCTCAAATAGAAGTTTTTTATTTATTTCACCATACTTATCGAATTTTACAATCCCAAAGGAAGTATTAAATGTATTATTTAAAAGATATTTTTTTATTTCTTCTGATCTATTTGGCGTATTTTTATAAGTATAATATAATATTTCTAAAGTTTCATAAATAATATTTGCATAAATATTCGGATATACATTATATAGCTCCTTAAATTTACGGGAATATTCTGAATAATTTGAAAAGTAATAAGGTAATATTATATTTTTTTTATTATCTAACAAATCGATTAAATGTTTATCATTAAACCAGGGTAAAATTATTATATTTATTTTCGGATTCATTTTTTTCAATAAGTTTATTATTAAAGCACTTTTATTGATGGAGCTTATCATAATATATGCATAATTTTCATTATTATAGTACAGTTTGATTTTTTCTATTGAATTTTCCGGGGTATTTAAAGGAATAAGATTAATATTTCCATAATAAAAATTTTTAAAATTTTCAAATGAATTATTTATATAAATTGGATTTCCATATCCTTTTATAATAAGAATTTCATCTGTTTTTTTATTCAAATATTCTGCGATTTGCTTTTGTTCATTTTTATTATTAGGAATAACTCTTACAAACCAATCATCTTTGTTTGTATAAATATCAGAAGTAATAGAAGCACCTATTCCAAGAATTTTATCTTTTTTAAGCAAGGGATAAACAGGATTAAATGAAGTAGAATCTGTAGCAAATATCATTATGCTCACATTTTTCTTTTTTAATTTATTATATGCTTTTAAAGAATTCTCGGCATTTCCTTTTGCATCTTCATAATAGATCTTTATATTAGAATATTTATATTTTTTGTAAAATGTGTTGACTGCCTTAACAATATCTTCCATAGAAAATGTCTCATCTCCAGAAAAATTCCCAATTATGCCTATCTTTAATGGTGATTTTATAACATAAAAGAAAAGAATAAATATTAAAATAAAAAGAAATAAAAATATTTTTTTCATAATATCCTCCATAAAAAATTTTTACATGAAATAATTATACTATAATTTATTAAAAATACAAAACAATAATGTAAAATTAATTATTGATTCCATAATTTATTGAATAAATCTAACAATATTTGTCTAATATCTTTATTGTATATAATTAAGATATATTCATCATTTTTTTCGCGAGCTCTATATGTTAGATTATAACTTCCCAACAATAAACCATATTCATTTACTAATAATTTTAAATGCATATTTCTATATTTTTTTAAAATTTTATATTCTATACCTTTTAAATATTTTAAATTTGATACAAACTTTTCATTCCAGCTATCTGCAATAATTTTTACATCAACATTTATGGATGATAATTTTTCAAATGAATATAATATTCGACCATCAGTAAATGAATAAGTAAATATGTATAAAAATTTTTTAGATGATAAAATAAAATTATTTATAGCGCTGTATATATTTTTTGAGGGTCCGGTTATAAAAATTACTTTTCCAATATCTTTTGAATAAATAGATTTATTATCTATATTTTTGTTTTTCCCAAATTTACCATTTTGAAAATTTTGAAATTCTTTTAAAAAAAGAGAGGTTATTGCTTGATCTTCTGTATATATATAAACATTTAAATCTTCAAATATACTACCGCTTGTAAAATTCCCCGTTCCAAATAGTACACTTTTATTATCAAATATCATGAATTTTTCATGTAAATATCCCTCAATATTTTTATCAGGCAGTATATTATTGCTTTTAATATCATACATATTAAATTCTATAAAACCTTCGACATTGTTCTTGTTATTTAACATAGATAAAAAAGGGGCATTCAAACTCAATGATACAAATTTTATATTGTTAGAAATAATAATTTTTTCCTCTATAAAATCTGCCAATTCATAAGACGGAGTAATAAAAATTCTATAAGAATATAAAAATATAGAAAAAAATAAATATAAAATCAAAAAAATTTTTTTCATGAATCCACCTCCAAAAAACAAAAAGCTCCAGAGGAGCTTTTTGTTGATAATATAATATTAAATAGTGTATTCAAACACTTAATTCAAAACATAAAAAAACACAGCGATAAAATGAGAAATACTTCCACCTAAAACAAATAAATGCCATATCATATGACTATAAGGTAACTTCCTCCATATATAAAAAATAGCACCAACGGTGTATAATAAACCTCCCATTACAAGCCATATTATCCCACCTAAAGGTAATGATGATATTAATGGCTTTATTGCAAAAATTATCATCCATCCCATTCCAATATATAGAAGCGTTGAGATTATTCTGAATTTTTTTACAAAAAAAGGTTTTAAAATTATTCCAATTAAAGCAAGTATCCATACTATTATGAAAATTGACCAACCAATTTTTCCGTTTAAAGTTACTAAAGTAAAAGGTGTATATGTTCCTGCAATTAACAAATAAATAGATGAATGATCTATAATTTCTAAAATTTGTTTTGTTTTTTTATGCTGAATACTATGATATAAAGTTGAAGCAAGGTATAATAAAAATAAACTTATTCCATATATAGTAACACTAATGGTTTGTAAAAAAGTTCCATTAATTGAAGAAAAAATAATCAAGATGACAAGAGCAACCAGACTTAGTATGGCACCTATTCCATGAGTTATTGAATTTGCAATTTCTTCACCTTTTGTATATTTTTCAAAATTATTTAAGTCTTTAATATTATTCACCTTCCGTTGTAGGGATTTTTTTTTCAATTTCTAATACAAGTCCTTCTGCCGTAGCTAAATTGGTAGCAAGAGGTATATTATGTACATCACAAACTCTCATTAAAGCAGAAACATCTGGTTCGTGAGGTTGTGCTGTTAAAGGATCCCTTAAAAATATAACAAAATCCATGCTTCCTGCTGCAATCATCGCACCTATTTGCAAATCTCCTCCATATGGACCTGACGCAAATTTTGTTACATTTAATCCAACCTTTTCTTCTATTAAAGTTCCAGTGGAACTGGTGGCATAAAGATTACATTTTTCAAATACATACTTCCATTCCTTTACAAACATAACTAAATCCAATTTCTTTTTATCATGAGCAATTAATGCAACATTTATCATATTTTCCCTCCATATTATGAATTTATGTTCAAATATAGTACACTCCTATAATTATAAATTAATAAAAAAAAGACCCTAACTAAATAAGCCGGGTCTTGTAATAACTCTCACTAATAATTATATCATAAAAAACACTTTTTGTCAAGTTAAATTTTATTATCTATGATTATCTTTTTAATTTTTTTAATTTAAAAAATTCTTCTCTTTCAAATTCCTCAAGAGTATCCTGAATAAATTTAATAGAACTTTGTAGTTGAGGTATTACAATATTTTCAAGTGCAGAAACCCTCTTTTTAGTCTTTTTTACTTCATGTGCAAGTTTGTAAACCTTATTTTCAATCATGGAAGCTTCTATAATTAATTCCAAAACTGTTTTAAAATATATATATGCTTGATCTAATGCAGCATCTGTTCTATAAATTTCATAAGGAATATCTATTTTTTGCTCTTCTTTATAAATTTCTGGAACTTCAACACCCATGATACTTCTGAATCTTATTTTTAAATTATCGTATTCTAAAACCCCATTTGCATATTCTTCAACATTTTCTATTCCTAAATCAAGATTTGCCAGTTGCAAAGATTCATAAGCTCTATTAAATATTTTTAATATTCTATCCTGAACACTCTTAGCCTGATCTATTAAATCTACTAATTCTTTCATTATAATATTTCTTTTTTTCTCCAGCAAATCATGTCCCTGTTTTGCAAGAATAATCTGTTGTTTTAAATTTATTAAATTCCCTTTTGTCGGTATAGTTTGATTAAAAATCATTATTCCACCTTCAATCTTAAAGGTTATTTTTTATAATATTTCTCTATATAATTCTTTTTTATTCTTGTTAGTTCTGTCTTTGGTAATATAGAAAGTATTTTCCAGGCAATATTTAATGTATCTTCAAGTGTTCTTTCTTCATTAAAACTCTGATTAATAAATTCATTTTCAAAGGTTTTTCCAAAATCCAGATACAATTTATCTATATCAGATAAATCATCTTCTCCAATTATAGCAGCCAAAGATCTTATTTCAAACACCCTAGAATAAGATGCAAAAAGCTGTGATGATACATCCGGATGATCTTCTCTGGTAAATCCTTTACCAATTCCATCTTTCATCAATCTTGAAAGAGATGGTAAAACATTTATAGGTGGGTATATATTTTTTCTATGTAATTCTCTTGATAAAACAATTTGGCCTTCTGTTATAAAACCGGTTAAATCTGGTATTGGATGAGTAATATCATCATTTGGCATAGTCAATATAGGTATTTGGGTTACAGAACCATTTTTACCTTTAATCATACCAGCTCTTTCATATATCGAAGCTAAATCTGAGTAAAGATACCCAGGGAAACCTTTTCTCCCAGGAATTTCACCTCTATAATTTGATAATTCCCTTAATGCTTCACAATAATTGGTCATATCATTTAAAATTACAAGAACATGTTTTCCTAAATCAAAAGCCAGGTATTCAGCAACTGCAAGAGCCATTCTTGGCGTAGCTATCCTTTCGACGACAGGGTCACTGGCCAGATTTAAAAACACCACCATATTTTCTATGGCGCCACTTTCCTCAAAATTTTTAATTATGAAATTTGCATCGTCTTTTTTTAAACCTATTGCACCAAATACAACAGCAAATTCTTCATTTGATTTTAATTTAGCCTGTTTGGCAATTTGAACCGCTAATTTATTATGAGGTAATCCATTTCCTGAAAAAATAGGAAGTTTCTGACCACGTATTAATGTAAGCATACTATCAATTGCTGAAATACCCGTTTGAATAAAATCTCGAGGATATTCACGGGCGGCCGGATTTATTGCTGATCCGTTTATATCTACACTTTTTTGTGCAATTATTTCACCCATTTCATCAATAGGCCTTCCCAGTCCATCAAATGTTCTTCCAAGTATATCTGGAGATAAATTTATTTCCAGTGGTTTTCCTAAAAACTTTATTTTTGGTTCATTAAGAGATAATTCTTGAGTTCCTTCAAACACCTGAATAACGGCCGCATCTTCACTTATCATAATAACTTTACCCAATCTGGTTTTATTATTATGTTCAATTTCGACAACTTCATCGTATCTTATATCTTTAACATTTTCTATTATAATGAGAGGTCCTCGAATTTGAGATATCCCCTGATATTCTCGTATTGCCATATGTACACCTCCGATATAGCATACTACACACCCACGGTGGAATGTTGAATATAGCTCATTTTTCACTAATACATTTTCATTATTGTGCTTTCGCACACCTAGAGTGGAAGTAAGGATTTATTATCATTTACTATATATATTTTCTAATTTTTCAAAATGTGTATTTAAAGATTCTTCTATACTTTTAAACTCTTCTATAGTTTTTATTTCTTCTTTCATTGTCAACAATTTTGAAATAACCTCTGCAGGTAAAACCTGACTTATTGCTATTGATTTTTCAATATATTTTTTTGAACGTGAGTAGGTATCCATAATTGTTTTTAATAAATAATATTGTTTTTCTAATGGACAATAAGAATCTATTTCGCTAAAAGCACTTTGTTGTAATATACCTACTTTTATTATTTTCGATATTAAAACAGTAAGTTTTTGATCGTCAGGCAAAACATCTTCACCAACTATTTTTATAATCTGTTGAAGCCTATCATCTTCTGTTAATAATTTCATAGCTTCATCTCTATAATAATTCCATTGTTCTTTAACATTATTTGCGAACCATTCATTTAAATCTTCCTTATATTCACTATAACTTGTAAGCCAATTAATAGATGGATAATGCCTTGAATAAGCCAGATTTTTATCTAATCCCCAAAAACACTTTACAAATCTCTTCGTATTCTGAGTTACTGGCTCCGAAAAGTCTCCACCAGGAGGTGAAACAGCTCCTATAATAGTAACCGATCCAACGGTTCCATTTATATTTTCTGTAATCCCTGCTCTTTCATAAAATTGACCTATCCTCGATGCTAAATATGAAGGATATCCCTCTTCAGCCGGCATTTCTTCAAGTCTCCCAGAAAGTTCTCTTAAAGCCTCAGCCCAACGCGATGTTGAGTCCGCCATAACAGCAACGTTATATCCCATATCTCTAAAATATTCTGCAATTGTAATCCCGGTATATATTGACGCTTCTCTTGCTGACACAGGCATATTGGAAGTATTGGCAATTAAAACAGTTCTATCCATTAACGGAGCTCCAGTTTTCGGATCTTTTAAATTTGGAAATTCTTCTAAAACTTCTGTCATCTCATTCCCTCGTTCTCCACATCCAATATACACAATTATATCAGCATCAGCCCATTTTGCGAGTTGATGTTGTGTAATAGTCTTTCCTGTTCCAAATCCTCCAGGAATAGCAGCAGTTCCACCCTTACTAATAGGGAAAAACAAGTCTATAACTCTTTGGCCTGTTATTAATGGTATTTTGGGTTCTAATCTATTCTTTACTGGTCTTGGAATTTTTACCGGCCATTCATGATACATTTTAATTTCTCTTATTCCATATTTTGTTTCTATTTTTGCCAGTATATCTGTAACTTTATAATTCCCGTTTTCTTTTATTTCAACAATTTTTCCATTTATATCTGGTGGAATCAATATTTTATGGGTTAAACTTTTGGTTTCCTGAACTTCTGCAAGAATGTCTCCACCATTAACTTCATCTCCTACATTTTTCAGGAAAGATACTTCCCAATATTTTGTTGTATCCAATCCAAAAGCATCTATTCCTCTTCCTATAAAAGATCCTGACTTTTCTATTAATTCATTTAAGGGTCTCTGGATGCCATCATATATACTACCTAATAATCCTGGACCTAATGCAACTGATAACATTTTTCCTGTTCCTTCTATTGGTTCAGTTGGTTTTAGCATAGAAGTTTCTTCATATACCTGGATGGTAGCAATATCTCCATTTATTCTTATTACTTCTCCTGTCAGCTTAAATTCACCAACTCTAACCATTTCATTCATAAAGAGATTTTTAGCACCATCAGCTTTTACAACAGGACCATTAATTTCTTTTATTTTCATTATATATCACCTACCTCTTCTAATACAAGACGAAAGATCATATTTTTATTTTCCTGAAGATATGATTCAATTGTATTTTTAATACTTACATTTTTGCTTTTTAAAATGATTCCACCTTTAATTTCATTATCAGACTCAATTTTGCAATCTGATACAAATGTTTTTATAATTTCTACATCATCAGGATTACACAATATTATATAATCATCATTTACTAATTTTACCGCGTCAAAATATAGTTTTTGATAAAAATATTTTTTTCGCTCATTTTGCAAATTTAACATTTTATTTTCTATTTCATCTAATACTTTTTTTAATAAATTATTTTTAAGTTTTAATTTTTCCTCTTTTATACGAAGTTCCGCTTTGGATTTTGCAAGCTTTAATATATGTTTTGCTTTATCATTAGCTTCTTTTAATTTTCTTTGACTATATTTTTCAATATCTTCTTCAAAACTCTTTTTTAGTTTTTCAAATTCATCATCATATTGTTTTTTTAAAGATTTATATTCAACTTCATAATCTTTTTCCAATAATTCAAGCATATTTTTTAATTTTAATTCTGTATCATTCATTAATTCTCACCCCAATGGCTTCCTCTACATATTTTGTAATAAAATCTTTATCTCCACGCCATCCATGCCTATCTGGGATTACAAAGATTAGAGGAAGTTTTCCAGAAAGTTTATGTTCTTTCAGTTCTTCTTCTATCTTTTCAGCTGCTAATTCTGTTATTAATATAACGCCTATTTCTTTATTTTTAAGAACACTGTTAAATGTATTCAAAATTTCATTTCTTTCATGAACAACAACTCCAGAAACCCCACTTAGTCTTAATCCTATAGAAGTATCAATGTTGTCGCTAATAAGAAAGAATTTCATGAATTATATCCTCCCAAGAATCATTATGGTTACAATAAGTCCATAAATAGCTATACCTTCAGCCAAACCTACATAAATAAGAGTTTTTCCTAACAACTCTGGCTTTTCGCTAATAGCTCCAACAGATGCTGCACCAACCATCCCAACACCGACACCTGCTCCAACTGCGGCCAACCCTGTTGCTAATGCTGCACCTATTAAACCAAGTCCTGTATTGTTAGTAGTATCAACAGCAGGTGTTGTTGTATGTGTTTCAGCAAATGCTGATGTAGGAGTTAAAGTTATAAAAGCAAAAAGCATAATCATCACAAACAAAACTATATTTCCAGCAAAAACTTTTTTTGCAAACATTCTTGATTTCTCAGGATTCTTTGAAAAATAGAATCCAGATACAACCGTTAAAAATACTAAAACAAAAAGAGAAACAACATATGCCATAACTAACACCTCCACTAAAATTTGTATTTTATAGGATTAAATTCTTTACCATTTCCTTTAAAAAATCTGGTGAAAAATTCATAATATTCTAACCTTAATGTTTGAATAAACACGACCAAACCTTCTAAAACTATAATTAAAATATTTCCTAACAATAGGATAATATATGAAAAAATGGTATTTCCTGTCATTTTAGACATCATATAAAACGCAAGAAATAGTCCTGCATGATTCATAGCAAAAGCTCCCAATCTGATAAAAGATAAAGTATTGCTTAGATATCCCAATAATATTTCGAATAAATCAAAAAAACCCTGTACAATCTTTTCTCCTAAAGTACCTTTTTCAAAAATAATACTTCTTAAATATATGATTATAATTAAACCAATAATAAATATATAACTGATTTTTGGGAAAGTACCATTTTTAATCATATAAAAGACAGAACCTAATAAAATCCAATAAAGAGCAATTCCAGCATATCCATTTGGATCAAAAACGAGTTCTTTTATATTTTTATTTTTTATTTTATTTACAATATTCAAAAACATTGCTAATGTAAGAATTGATATTCCAAAATATATAGAAAGTATTAAAAAATAATTTATATTATCCATTGGTCTTTTCCATAACGGTTTTATAACATTCTCAAATCCAAAAAAACTTCCATATAAAAAACCAAAAATAATTGAAAAAATGCCTGATGCTCCTATAACATAAAATAAATCGGATTTATTTTTTTTATAAATCCAAAAACCAAACAGGGATAAAACAGCTCCCTGCCCAACATCACCAAACATCATTCCATAAAATAACAAGAATAGTATAGTAATTATAGGTGTCGGATCAATCTCATCGCTTGAAGGAATTCCAAACATTTTTACGATAAACTCAAAATGCTTAAAAATCCCTTTATTTTTCAATAATGTCGGTGATTTTTCCGAAAAAGCGTAATCAATAAATAAAATATAATCGTTTGAATTTGTATAATTTAGCAATTCATTATATATATCCCCGGTTGTCCATCCAGAAATTATAAAGAAATTTTCAGTAAATTTCATCTGATTGGTAAGGTCATAAATGTTTTTTAAAACAAATATGTAATCAAAATACTTATATATGAATCTCCTGTTTTCAAAAAAAATTTTTTTTAAGGATATTTTTAGCATTTCTATTTCATATTTTAAAGAACGATATTCATCATATAATATCCATAATATTTCTTTTGGCGTACCAGTATAATCAGGAATAATATATTCAATAAAATTTGCTATTGATAAAGTTTTTCCTATTTCCATATTTGACTCATATATAAGCATTAACCACATGAAATTATCTTCTTCTGCAAGATTAATAGTTAATACATTTTCGGTTTCTAAACTATTTATAAATCTTTCGTAATATAGATTATTTATTTTTCCAACTTTAAAGTTTAACCTTTTCATCATTAATAGTTTTTCTATGTCAATTTCTATAGATTTTAATTTTTCAAATAATTCTATTTCTGTTTTTAATCTTTCTTTCTTTTCTTTTAAAAAATTCATTTTATCAGAAATCTCTTTCATTTTATTATTTAAATTTCTTGAAAATTCAAGAATTTCATCTTTATCAATAACAAATGGAAAGTTTATTTTTTTAGTTTTTGGTTCTGGAATCTTTTCAGCATATTCAAAAATATTTATAAAATTATTGTATATATTTTTATATGCATTCTCTTTATGTGTCTTCAATTCTTTTAATAGATCTATTTCAATAATCTTTTCTAAAGGTAATATTTCAACTTTTTCTGAATCCAGAATCTTCTTTGAAATCTCTTCTAATTCATATTTATTTGAAATAATAGTAAAAGGTTTTAATTTTTCATGCACTTTCAATCACCCGCCAATAATAAAAAAGTTTTTATCTTTTCATTTGAAAAATTATAACGTTTTCCTTCTATTAAAGTTATTAAATCTTTATACTCATATTCTCGTATATAAAGATATCCGCTCATCACATCAAATCCATTTTGTGTATGACTTAACAATTTTCTAGCATATAACAATATAATTTTTTCACATATTCTCTCAATAACATATGGAAAAATATTTTTATCAATATTTTGAAAGTATTTACCATATGAACATGTTGAAATTTTATTGATAAAATCATCTATATTCTCTGAAGTTGCAATATTTTGTAGTTCAGTTCTTGAAAGATTAAAAGAAATAGGCATTAAAAAGTTTAAAACTTCCTCCGTAGATAACTTAAATAAAATTTTTGCTCTATAAATCCATTGAATATTTGCTAAATCCATCTGTATATAAAATATTTTTTTTAGATTTTTTCCAAATTCCGGAATTAAACTTAGCGTTGTTTTCATTTTGGTAAAATACCAGAAATCAAAAGCATTTAATAGATGTTGAATTTTTTTAGATTTAGAATAATTCTGGTAAGCAGAATCAATAATAGGCTGATAAAAAGTATTTTTAAAAATATTAAGAACATCATCAAAGTTTTTTATCGAGGATAGCATATCTTCGTCAATAGTTTTATGGTTTAGCGGAAAGAATTTTTCTTTTGAAATATATTCTGGATGGCCTGAATGAAGAGATCTTAGTACAAATTTAATATTTTCTATTTCAAATCGTTTCTCCATAACTCTAAAAAATCTTTGACCTTCTACAGGAAGATAAAAATAAATATTATAAAAATCCTTTAAAATAGATTTTCTTATAAGAATTTCAACATCACGTCTATGTAACTTTGAAATATCTGTATTTTCAAAAATTTTGCTATAATGAGTATTATTTTTTAAATATTCTGTTATTTCTAAAACGCTCGAAGAATTTACTAAATTTTGAAAATCATCTCTATTTAATATTTTTGAATTTAAAACTTTTACTTTTGCCATTAATGCTGGAAATTTCAATTTAATCATCTCCAATTATGAATTTGCTTTTTTATTCTTATATCATTTAAGAAATTATTTTTTCCAAAACGTTTGAGGCAAAATTATCAATATCTTTTTCCAATAATTTGAATTTTTCTTTTAATAATAATATTTCTTTTTCAGATTTCGAAAAAATCTTTTGTGCTGATTCCTCAGCATTTTGAATAATTTTTTCAGCATTTTTTTCGATTATAATATACTTTTCCTTTTTTTGATTTTCCAGTTCAAGAATTTTTTTTCTTAATTCATCTTTTAATTCTTTTTCAGCATTTTTTAATTTCTCCTGCATATTAAGTTCTGCATTAACAATTTTGTTTATAATACTATTTGGAGAATCCATATAAAATCACCTCCACTAAAGACTAAAAAATTCAAATTAAATATCTTCTATTAAGATTATACTCCTTTAATTGTTAACAAATGAGAAAAGAATTATGTATATTTATGGATTAATACTGTTAAAAAACAATTAAAGGCGATTATGATAAAAAATGTCATATTTTCTAACAAAAAAGAAGGCTTTAAGCCTTCTTTTTTATGCCAAAATTTATTTTTATACGTATTGTATTTTCATAGAAATTTTACATTTTCTTATTTTTTATATATGTATTGCTAAATTTTCCGTATCTTCAAATGCACCTAATATTGTTTCTGTTAATGTAGGATGAGGATGAATTGAATTTGAGATCTCATCAATAGTAAGCCCGTATTTAACAGCTAAAACTCCTTCCATTATCATATCTGTTGCTGATGGTGAAATTATTGTAAAACCTAAAACCTTTTTTGTTTTTCTATCTGCTATAATCTTAGCAAATCCTTCTCTTTCTTCCATTGTTCTTGCTCTACCATTGGCTGAAACAGGAAATTTACCAATAATAATTTTTTCAGGATCCAGATCCTTTTCCTTTAAACCTGTTGAAGCAACTTCTGGTGTAGAAAATATAATAGACGGAACTGCGGAATAATCCATTTTCATACTTTCACCAGCAATATTATGTGCTGCAACAATACCTTCAAACATTGCCACATGAGCAAGCATTATTTTTGCTCTTATATCTCCAATTGCATAAACATTATCTATATTAGTTTTCATTGAATCATCCGTAACAACACCTTTTTCTATCTCTACACCTAACTCCTTAACATCTTGTGGAATATATGGTTTTCTTCCTACTGCCAATAATATTTTTTCAGAAGATATTTCGATTTCACTATTCTCAGACTCTGCAACAACAGTATAAAAATCACCCTTTATAACATTTTTCACTCTAGTTTTTTCATAAATTTTTACACCTTTTTTAATTAAAGCTTTTTTTATTTCTTTAGCAACGTCTTCATCTTCAAAAGGTAAAATATGGTCGGCTAATTCAATTAAAAAAACTTTTTTACCCAGTGCTGAAAAAAATGTGGCAAATTCCACACCTATAACTCCCCCGCCAATTATCACTATACTTTCAGGTATTTCCTTCATAGTAAATACATCATCACTTGTCCATATTCCATCGATTTTATCAAAAGGAGGAAATACTGCCGGAATTGAACCATGAGCTAAAATTAAATTTTTGCTTTCTAAAATTTTATCATTTACTTTTATATGATTTTTATCTATAATTATTCCAGTTCCATTAAATACATCAATATTATTTTTTTTCATCAAATATTCTATTCCTTTTCGTGACATAACTATCGATTTATTCATATGTTTTAGAATTCCAGACAATTCATATGAAATATTTTCAACCTTTATACCAAATTTTTTAGATTTAGTAATAATATCTGTATACAAATGAGTGGCTGTAAGTAAGGCTTTGGTTGGAATACAACCTTTGTTTGTACATGTTCCTCCAAGATGTTCCTTTTCAATTAAAGCAACTTTTTTGCCAAGTTGAGATAATCTAATAGCTGCAACATATCCGCCAGGTCCTCCACCAACTACAACAACATCATACATTTAATCCACCCCTTTGCGTTTTTTATCGCAAATATTTTACCTTTTATACAGAAATTTTATTTTACGAAAAGATTAAATATTAAATAAAAAAATTTTTATAGAATGCACTCTATAGAATATACACAATATAAAAAAATAATTTCATCTTTCTAAAATTTTAATATAAATTCAATATTTTCTTCATAGAAAAATTATATCATATGCCTATATGAACATATAGTAATATAAAAGGAGGTTAATATGAATAAATTTGTTGAAATGATAAAAATTTTTTCTGATGAAACACGACTGAGAATATTAAACATATTATTCCAGGGTGAGCATTGTAATTGTGATTTAGAAGAAGTTTTAAATATTTCTCAATCCAATATTTCAAAACATTTAAAAAAAATAATGCTACTCGACTTAGTATCAAGTAGAAAAAGTTCATATTGGACATATTATAAAATTAATAAAGAGAATTTTGATAAACACCCATTTATGAATGAACTAATGAAAGAAATACAATATTTAGAACCTTTTAAATCTGATTTAATTAAACTAAAAAAATATAAAAGTATTCCAGGAAGATGTCAAATAAATTTAAAGGAGGTATAATATGAAATTAGCTTTTATTTCAGATATTCATGCCAATTTAGAAGCTTTAAACGCCGTTTTAAAAGATATAAAGAAAAGAGAAATAGAAAAAATATATTGTTTAGGAGATTTAGTAGGATATGGCCCAAATCCAAATGAAGTTATTGATATTATAAAAAAAGAAAAGATAGAAAGTGTTATGGGCAATTACGACAATGCAATTGGATATGAAAAAGAAAGTTGTGGTTGTGCTTATAATCCCGGTAGAGAAACGGAGGTTGGAGATGAATCCATCAACTGGACAATAAAAAATACAACAAAAAAAAATAAGGAATATTTGAAATCATTATCTTCTAAAATCGAATTAAAAATTGAAGGAATTAATTTATTATTAGTTCATGGCAGTCCGTTAAATCATTTATTTGAATATATAAAACCTGATATAGATATTTTAAGGTTAAAAGAAATTTTTAATAAAACAAATGCTGATATTATTATTACTGGACATACACATTTGATCATGTCAAAACATATAAAAGGTAAAGCTATATTGAATCCCGGAAGTATTGGTAGAACAAAGGATGGTTCTCCTTTGGCAACATATTTAATATTAGAAATAAATAATGGCATATATAATTACGAATTCATAAAGGTAAAATATGATGTAAAGAAAACTGTGGAAAAAATCATTGAAGTTGGTCTTCCGGTAGAATTAGCAACTGTCCTAGCGTTAGGAGGAACATTTAATATGGGAAAATCAAAAAATAATAATATGATATTTAAAGTAAATAAATAATAATAATAAATTGAGCTGTCTGAGTGAATTTGACTTTTTGGATATCGTAATTATATAGAATACATTTTAACAAAAACATGAATTGGATATCCAATTCATGTTTTTATATATATAATAAATACCCAATATATAATAATCCAATAATTAAAGAAATTAATACGGGCACTATTTTCCATTTCATATATTCGATAAAACCAAATCTTCTTCCAAGATTTTTTTCAAGATAATTTACGGCCACAATATTTTGTACTGCACCAAGCGGAGTTAAACTCGTTGCAAAATTGGCCCCAATTGCAAAAGTCCACCACAATATAGGATTTATACCCTGCGAAACAAGTATTTTAATAACCGGAGCTAAAATTAAAGCAGATGGAACATTGTTCAATATAGGAATGGTTATTATTGATATTAAATAAAAAATACCCAACAATAATAACATATTTCCTTCTAGAGGTATAAATAAGTTTGCAATTTTTTCAGTAAAACCTATTTCTTCGAGCGCATATGATGTCATATATAATCCAGCAAAGAAAAATAACATATCCCAATCTATATCTTTAGCAATATCCTCATAACCTCCAGAAAATTTAAAAACAAGTATGGAGCCACCCAAAAGCGCAATAACAGCTAATTCAAGATTCAACGATGTATGAAGGATAAATAGAATAATAACAATTATAAAATCCAGCAAAGAAAATATCATCATCTTTTTATCTGTAATAGCCTTATTTTCATCCATTAATTTTAACTTTTCTATATTTTTCAATGCTTTTTCATCAATAGTTAAATGTTTTTTGAAATATATCAATACCCCAATAAATGCTAAAATAGAAACAGGCCCCATTTTTATTATAAAATCATTAAAAGAATATCCGCTAATAGAACCTATTACAAGATTTAAAGGACTTCCGATTAAAGTTGCAGCTCCACCAATATTATCCATTAATATAGTTAAAGTTATTAAAGGTATTGGATTTATCTCAAGCATATCAGAAATTAAAAAAATCATAGGTGCCATAACCAATATAGTTACAACATTGTCTAAAAAAGCGGATGTGAGAGCAACTATTATCATCAATAACGTAACAGTTAGAAAAAAACGCTTTCCACCTAGTTTTATTATTTTTATTGAAAAATATTCAAAAAATCCAGATTTACTCAAAAAAGCAACTATCATCATCATTCCAGTTAATAATCCTAAAGTGTCAATATCAACAACATGGCTGAAATTTTCTGTGTCTAAACCATTTACCAACCTCAATGCCGAGATTATTAAAGCCAAGCTAAACACTATAGCAGGTTTATTTTTCCGACCAAAAATAATGTAAAGATAAGCCAAAGTTACAATAAATAAAACAAGAATAGAATGGATAGTCATAATGTCACCCCAATTTAAGTTTTATCAAATGAATTGCTGATATATAATAAACCTTCAATATAATGAGAATTTTTCATTATTATTTAAAACAGGCAACCAAAATATTACAAAATAACTTTATAAAATTTAGCGTTTTATCGAAATTAATTTTTATGGTATAATATTAATATAGCGAATGATTATTAATACTTTAATATTAAATTACAATAATATTCAAAAGAGGTGTTATTGTGTATTATTTAACAAAAAACGGAAATTTTATTTTTAAAAATACAAAACATAATGTGAAAAAATATATAACCCCGTTAATAACAGATACTCATATGCATATATTGGGTTTTGGTGAAAAATTATTAAATCCAGATCTTGAAAAATTAAATACTGAGCAAATACAAAAAATTATTATAGACAAGTTAAACAAAGGGGAAGATAAAGTTATATTAAGAGGATGGAGTAATTTAAAAATGGATTTAGATCTAATTTCTAAAAACATTCCTATAATTTTGATTAGAAGATGTGGGCATATTGCTATTGTTAATTCTATTATTTTAGAAAAATTATCAAAAGAAATTGATAATAAATATATAGATTTCAAAAATAAGATTATAAAAGAAAAAGCTCTTGAAAAATTTTATGAAATATATGGATACTTTTCAGATATTAAAGGAGCTTATAAAAAAGCCACAAAATATTTGCAATCAAAAGGTTACGGATATGTTCATTCTGATGATTTGCACGGTATAAAAAAAGAAAATTTACCTTTTAATAATGAAATGAAAATTTTAGAAAAAGTTGCAATTAATAATTTTGATGAATTGCGAAATTATTATAATTTAAAATATTTTGAGAAATTTAAAAGCGTGAAATTATATATGGATGGCTCCTTTGGAGGAAGAACAGCATTTTTAAGAGAAAAATATAATGATAGTAAAGAAAATGGTTCTATATTATGGCATAAAGAGGAATTAAAAAAAGTTATTGAATTTTGTGAAAATCATAATCTTCATTTGTGTATGCATGCAATAGGAGATAAAGCTGTTGATATAATTTTAGAATCTTTTAATGATTTAAAACCAAACAATTTTCATAGAATAATTCATGCTTCTATCTTACATGACGAACAAATAAAAATGATTAAAAAGCACAAATTAATATTGGATATGCAACCACAATTTTCCGACTCAGATAAAGAAATATTGGAAAGCAGATTAGGAAAGAGAAAAAAATTAACATATAGATTTAAAGATTTATATAATGAAAAAATACCTATGTTCTTTTCATCTGATGCACCAGTTGAGATGCCAGATTGGATTAGAGATGCTCGAATTTTAAATAATCTAGGACTTCCATTAAATTATATTATTTATAATTTAACATATTTCCCTGAATTTATTGATGGATTTGATAGAGAAAAACAATTTTTAATATTTAAAGAAAATCCTTTTGAAAAATTGACAATTCCTTATATTGGAGGAAAAAATGATATATAGTATTTTATTTTTTTTATTATTAAGTATATTTCTTATCATTATAAGTAAATATAATCTTAGGAGAACTATTAAAAATATTTTTATAGTTCTTAATAATTTGCCATTTATTATAATAATATATGACTTTGATAAAATATATTATTATTCTTCAGAAATTGAAAAAATACTGAAAAAGAAAATAATTACAGTGGATGATTACATTACATTTTTTGACAAGAAAGAAAAATTACAAATGATACAAATATTATCAACAGAAAAAGAAAAAGTTTATTTGAATTTTATAAAAAAAATTAATAATGAAATTTATAAAATTTTTTCAATGAAAATTACTTTTTTTGGAAAAAAAATAATTTTGCAGATTTTTCATAATATAACTGAAATTTATAAAAAAGATAAGATGATACATCAAATGAATCAAAAAATTGAAATTCTGGATAATTTAAGAAATTTAACATATACTGAAAATTTTAATTTGCCTGGAATAATGGAAAGTATATTTAACTATTTAAGAAAAGTTGATCTCGTAGACTTATTTGCTTTTAATATTTTTTCAAAAGATAAAAAAAGTGCTAAAGTAACAATTTATTTTGAAAATAAAAAAATTGAAACAACTATTTACGAAAAACAAAAAGGTATTCCATGGTATTTTTTTAACAATAATTTAAAAAAATTATATATTCAAGACTTATCAAATTTTTCAAAAGATGAATATAAAAGCATTATAAATATATATGAAATGGATAATTCGTATAAAGATTTAACCTTATATTTATTTCCATATAGATTTGAAAAAAATATTCACGGATTATTTTCATTTGGGAAAAAAGGAATAGACTCCTATTCGGAAACGGATAAAAAATTAATAGAATCTATAGCAGAACATATAGATTTCATTGTTAGATATCAATATATATTAAAAAAATATAATGAAGAAAATAATCATTATAAAGATTTACTAACTAAAGATACCTTAACTCAACTATATTCAAGATATTATTTTAATGAATGGATATTAAAACATGCTGAATATCTTAAAAGAAATGATAAAAAATCCATATTGGCAATGATAGATATAAATAATTTTAAAAATATAAATGACACATATGGTCATTTAACAGGAGATAATGTATTAAAATTTGTTGCCAATGTCTTTTTAAATAATATAAGGTCAATGGATATAGCTGTACGATTTGGCGGTGATGAATTTTTATTAATATTTCCTGATGCTACAATTGAAAATATTAAGAAAAAAATGAAAATAATTATTGAAAAAATAAAAGAAAATAATTATTCTTTTGATGTTTCTATTTCATACGGACTTTCTGAATTCTGTGGAGAATCATATATAGAATCTTTAAAAAGAGCTGATGAAAAAATGTATGAAATGAAGAAAAATTTAGATAAAAAACTTTAAGTAAAAATATTAAGTCAAAAAATAAATAAAGTTAAAAAATATATCATTTTATGATATATTTTTTGTGGTATAATTTGATGTTAGGGTAAAAGTGATTATGATGAGGAAGTGAAGAAATGCTGAAAATAAAATTTATGAGTAATTTAAGAGCAATTCTTGACAAAAAATCAATAAACTTGGATATTGAACAGGAAAAAGAACTAGAAGAATTATTAAAAATAATTGGAAATAAGATTAAATCAAAATTTGAAATAATAAAAAAAGAAAAAGATCATATGGTATTGAAATTATATGTAAATCTGAATGGTCAAGAAAGTTATATTACAATGAGAGTTAAATTTCTTTATAACAATGAATTTATCTCAATGGATAAAAAAATAAAAGATGGAGAATTACAAATATTACCGCTACTTGGTGGAGGATAAGAAAATGATAAAGGAGTGATGATGATGGATTACATGAAAGTATACGAAGAATGGTTAAACAGCCCCCATGTGGATGAAGAAACTAAAAAAGAATTATTATCAATAAGAGAAAATGAAAAGGAGATTATGGAAAGATTTTATAAAGAATTAGAATTTGGTACTGCTGGATTAAGAGGTATATTAGGTGCAGGAACAAATAGAATGAATATTTATACAGTGGGTAAAGCAACACAGGGATTGGCAGATTTCATTATTTCAAAAGGTGAAGAATATGTGAAACGTGGAGTTGTTATAGCATATGATGTTAGACATAACTCGGAATTATTCGCCAAAACAGCTGCACTTATTTTAGCAGCTAATGGAATAAAAACTTACTTGTTTGATCATATCGCACCGACACCTTTACTTTCATTCTCTGTTAGAAGATTAAATACTGCTGCTGGTATAGTAATTACAGCAAGCCATAATCCAAAAAATTATAACGGTTATAAAGTTTACTGGGAACAAGGTTCTCAAATATTGGATGATGTGGCTATCCCGGTAATGGAAAATATCAAAAAATTAACAGATTTCTCAATGATTAAGAAAATTTCTGAAAGCGAAGCTCTTGAAAAAGGTTTATTAGAATATGTTGGTAAAGATATTGAAGATGAATATATAGAAAAAGTAAAAGGATTAGCAATAAGAGATGATATTGATAAAGATGTTAAAATTGTATATACACCTCTTAATGGTACCGGAAATAAACCAGTTAGAAGAGTACTGGCTGAAAGGGGTTTTAAAAATATATTTGTTGTACCTGAACAAGAAAATCCGGATCCAGATTTTAAAACCGTCGGATATCCTAATCCTGAAGATATAAAAGCTTTTGAATATGCAAAAAAATTGGCTGAAAATAAAGATGCTGATGTAATAATAGCAACCGATCCAGATTGTGATAGAACTGCTGTAATGGTAAAACATAAAGGAGAATATGTGCCTTTAAACGGAAATCAAACTGGAGCTATATTAATAAAATATATTATTGAAGGAAGAAAAGAAAAAGGAACATTATCTGAAAAAGGAATGATTATAAAATCAATAGTTACGGGTGATTTAGGAAAGGAATTAGCTGAAAAATATGGTGTAATTACATTTGAAACATTAACAGGATTTAAAAATATCTGTGGATTAGAAAATGAATTAGAAGGAAAATATGATTTCGAATTCGGGTATGAAGAAAGCATAGGATATGTAACAGGCACGTTCGTAAGAGATAAAGATGGCGTTATCTCTTCTATGTTTGTTTCAGAAGCTGCTGCATATTATAAAAAACAAGGAAAAACACTAATAGATGTACTATATGATTTATATAATGAAATAGGTTATTATTTTGAAAATAATTTTTCAATTATCATCGAAGGGTTAGAAGGTATGGCAAAGATGAAAAAGATTATGGAAGTATACAGAAAAGAATTTCCGAAAGAAATTGGCAATATGAAACTTATAAGATACATTGATTATTTAGAAAAAAAAGATATGAACTTAACCACAAATGAAATAAATGAAACAGATGTTCCAAAATCAAATGTATTAAGATTTTTCTTCGATGATGGCTCATGGTATGCGGTTAGACCATCTGGAACAGAGCCTAAATTAAAGATTTATATTTACTCTAAGGATAAAGATGAAAATAAATCAAAAGAGAAATTAAAATTAATGAAAGATAAAATAATGGAAATTATTAATTCTGTAGAGTAAAAATAATCCCCTGAACCAGGGGATTATTTTTATTCACTTTAATTTACATAATTTTGATCATATACTTCTTCTGTTTTCCCAATATATTTAATTTTTCCCTTTTCGATAATAATAATTTCATCTGACAGAGTAATAGCATCGTTTTTATCATGAGTAACTAAAATTGTTGTAATACCTGCTTTATTCAGAATTTTTTTTAATTCCATTCTGATTCTATCTTTTAAATTTTCATCCAAATTACTAAAAGGTTCATCTAAAAGCAATAATTTTGGGTTTGTTGCAAGTGTTCTTGCCAATGCAACTCTTTGCTGTTGCCCGCCACTTAATTCATGAGGATATCTATTTTCGTATCCTTTTAAATTGACTAATTGCAACATTTCCTTTGTTTTATTTTTTTTTGCAAATTCTATATTTTGTTTTACTGTCATATGCGGAAATAATGCATAATCTTGAAATACAAACCCTATATTTCTTTTTTCTGGAAAAACAAAATGCTGTTTTGAAGTTAAAATTCGATTTTCCAATCTAATAATACCTTTTTGCGGCCTTTCAAATCCTGCAATTATTCTAAGTATAGTACTTTTACCGCTTCCACTTTCACCAACAATAGCAACTGTTTCCCCTTTTTTAATTTGAAAATCTATTCCTTTCAATACAAAATCTTTATCATATTTAAACCAGATATCTTCTATATATAAAAACATTATTTACCATCTCCTGTTATTTTTCTTAAAATTAGTATAAAAATAAAAATTATTGATATTATCGTTAAAGATGCTACAGAAGCTTCATGTATCATTTCATCATTTGCATATTCAAAAACTTTTGTAGCTAATGTATCAAAATTAAAAGGTCTAAGAATTAAAGTCAAAGGTAATTCTTTTATTATTTCAATAAACGAAAAAATAAAAGCACTAATAATAGCAGGTTTTATAATTGGAATATCGATCTTTAAAAATGTAATAAAAAATGATTTCCCCAAACTTCTGGAAGCTTCATGATAGGATTTTCCAGTTTTTTCAAAATTACTATCAATAGGACTATAAGCTATATTTAAAAAACGAACAATATATGCATAAATAAGCATTAATATTGAAGAAGTTAATACTAATCTTGATTTAATACCTAAAAATGCATATAAAGAGGATAAAGTTTTATCTAAGTTTATGAAAATTATCATTACACCAACAGCAATAACTGCACCAGGTATAGAATAACCCATTGTAGCTATTTTTGACAAAATAACTGTATTTTTTCCACTAAATCGGATAGTATCTGAAATTATAAGAGCCAGAATTATTATAACAATTGAAGATATCATGGCTATAAGTATTGAATTAAAAGTTAATTCAATAAATTTTATATTGGTATTTTTAAACGAAAATATAGACCATTGTATTAATTGCAATACTGGAAACAAAAAGGATAATAAAAACAAAGCTGTCATATAAGAAAAAATTAGATATAATTTAATACCTTTTAATTTTCTTCTTTTTATTGGTTTGTTTTTTTTAGTAGCATATGATTTATTTTGCCTTAAAATTTTTTCAAAATATAAAATACTAAAAACAAATAATAATAAAATAGCTGATAATTTTATTGCTGTATTAATATCGCCTAGAGAAAACCATGCTTTAAAAATTCCCGTGCTAAAAGTTGGAATTCCGTAATATTTCACAACACCATAATCATTTAATACTTCCATTAATACAAGACTAGTCCCGCCCACTATAGCGGGTCTAGCCAATGGCAAAACAATTTTAAAAAATGTCTCTAAAGTTCCCTTCCCCAAAGAATAAGAAACTTCTATAATATTATGTATTTGTTTTGAAAAAAAAGATTTTACTGTTAAATAAACATATGGAAATAAAAACATTGAAAATATAAATACCGATCCTGAAACTGACATAATATTAAATAAATACGATTTCCCGTTAAATTCCGTATACTTCATTAAAAATGTCTGTAATGAACCAGTATAGCTAATCATACCTGCATATACATATGCACCTATAAACGGAGGAATAGTTAATGGTAATATTAGCAACCACTCAAATTGTTTTCTAAAAGGAAATTCGTAATAACTAACAAACCATGCACTTGAGATACCTAATACCGCTGATAAAAATCCTGTCCCTATAATAAGTTTTAATGAATTTAGAACATAATCTTTTAACAAATAATTATAAATATGCGTCCAATTCTTATTAGAAGGAATTATTAAATTGTATAAAACAACAAAAATAGGTACTGAAATTAAAAATAATATAATATAAGTTGTTTTTTTCATATATCCTCCTATTGGTTCTATTATTTCCAACCAGCTTTATCCATTATTTCAACAGCTTTAGAATTATACTCACCTAATAGTGTTAAGTCTATTCCTTGAGAAGTAAAATTTCCCCATGATTTTAATAATTCAGATGGTTCAACTTCTGGATTTGCAGGATACTCATAATTTGCTTTAGCAAATTCACCCTGTGCTTCTTTACTTGTTAAAAATTCCAAAAGTTTAATTGCATTTTCTCGGTTTTTTGAGTATTTTACAATACCAGCACCACTTACATTTATATGAGTTCTTTCAGGAAAAAATATTTTTATTTTTTTAGCCGCTGCTACCTGTTGTTTATCGGACGAATTTAACATCTTCCCTATATAATATGTATTTACTATTGCAATATCCCCTTCACCAGATGCAACAGCTATAACCTGTGCCCTATCATTCCCTTGAGGCTTTCTAGCCATATTATTAACAATACCTTTTGCCCAATTTAAAGCCCATTCTTCACCATATATTGCAACAAATGAAGCTATTAAAGATTGATTATATATATTAGAAGAAGATCTGACAACAATTCTTCCTTTCCATTCAGGATTAATTAAATCCTCATATGTTTTTATCTTCGATATATCTACTCTTTTGGGTGAATAAGCTAAAACTCTTGCTCTTACAGTTAAAGCATACCAGTAATTTTCTCTATCTCTTAGATTATTCGGTATATTTTTTATTAACACATCTGTAACGATAGGTTGTAATAATCCTAAAACTTTTGCTCTGTGCAGCCTTCCTACATCAGCAGTTATAAATAAATCCGCTCTTGTGTCACTACCCTCATTTTTTATTCTTTCAATTAATTCATCTTCTCCAGCTTTAATTACATTTACTTTAATTCCTGTTAATTTTGTAAATTCATCATATAATTTCTGATCTGTATCATAATGTCTACTTGTATATACATTTACTTCTCCACCTTGGCCATAACCAAACATACCTGCATATAACGAAATAGATAATAGAGCTAAAACAACCACAAAAATTTTCTTCATAAAACATTCCTCCTTTTGTTTTTATTTTCACAATTTATTACCAGTTTAATTATAACAAATTCTATCCATTTTTAAGCTAAAAAAAAATTACATGTTTGATATTTTTCTTTTTATAATCCAAAATAGTTAAAATAATGAAAATAAAAAAGAAATAAAAAAGAAATAATACCCGTGGTAGGTAGGGGTAAAAACGTATTATATTTACCATAAACAACAGAAAACAACAATATTTGTCAACAATGTTAAAATGTTACATAAAATCAACAAATAGTGTTATAAAAGTTTTTAGGTTTATATTATTTTAGATTTAAATCAAAAAATATATTCTATTTGTTTTTAATCTTTTTTTGGTATAATAATAAAAAAATTGGAAGGAAGATAATATGCTTGAAATAGTAGCAGTATCAGATGAAGAAAGAGGATATTTACCTAAAAAAATTAAGAAATGTGATGTATTATTGTGCTGTGGAGATTTATCGCCAGGTTATCTTGATTACTTATTAAATACATTAAATCCCAAAATAAGTTATATGATTTATGGAAATCATGACAAAAAATATTTTAAAAACTTATTTGATGTAGAACTTTCAGGATATTCAAAAACATATAAAGGCTTAATAATAATACATGAAAAAATTGAAAATTTGAAAAGAGTATTAAATATAGAGTCAAATATCTATATAGCAGGTTTTTCTGGAGCTTTTTCATATGGGAAAAAGCCTTTTCATTTTACAGAAAAAGATGTAAAAAATTTCAAAAAAATATTATCTCGAAAAAAAAGATTAAATCTTATCAAACAATTGGACATTTTAATAACTCATTCTCCTCCAGGAATTGAAAATATGTTTGAAAAAGAAATCAGTTCATATCATAAAGGTTCAAAGATTATGGCTTTAATATATAAAAAATATTTCCCTAAAATATGGTTTTATGGCCATATACATCCAAGATATACAGATCAAAATTTAAATTTTATTATTCATTATAAAAATAATATTTCCTATCTTTTAAATGCTGTTCCATATAAATATATAAAATATGATGAAAAAAATAAGAAGGTTTTAGAAATTTCGGGTGAAGAGGGGAAGATAAAATTTAAAGAAATTTATTTTGATTTTTAGGAGAGGGAAATATGAACAATATGAGGTTTGATAGTTCAAAAGAATATAAAATTGCAAAAAAAATGGCCGAAAGAGAAGTATTATACTGGCAAAGCAGAGGGAAAGATGGATATCTACCTGCTTTAGAAGAAATAATAAAGGATAAAAATATTATTAGTGAAAATTCTTTAGGAGTAATAGAAATACCTATAAAAAAAATAAAAGGTACATATTATGCTTCGAGAAAGAGTGCATTTGCAAAAAACTTTATGCCTCTTTTAGAAGAAGATAGTGAGTTTGCTATAAAATGGATGAATTTATTTGAGGCACAACAGGAAGAAGGAATTAGGGATGCTATTGTAGCTTATGAATATTTAAATAAATTTTATGTAATGGAAGGAAATAAAAGAACAAGTGTTTTAAAATATCTAGATTCTCCATCAATAATGGCTAATGTTAAAAGACTAATCCCTAAATATGATGAAATGGATATAAATATAAGAATATATTATGAATTTCTTGAATTTTATGAAAAAACTAAAATAAACATGATCTGGTTTAAAAGAGAAGGAGGATTTAAAGAATTAGAAAAAATATTAATTGATTACGTTGAAAAAAATAATGAAAATCCAAAAGAATTTTTTAACTTTCTTGAAAAATCAATATATTGGGATTTTAGAAAAATATATCATGAATTAAATGGTGAAAAATTACCTATAACAACTGGTGAAGCATTTTTGTTTTATCTAAAAAAATATGGAATAGAAAAAAATTTAATGCATAAGAATTTAAAACCAAAAATCAGGATGTTAATAAAAGAACTGGAAAATATCTATATTGAAGAAAGAAAAAATATATTACAGGAAGTTTTTACATCTTTAATAAAAATCCCAACAGAAAAGCAATTAAAAATAGCTTTTATTTATAGAAACTATATTAATGAAAGCACATGGGTTCAATCACATGAAAATGGAAGAATATATATCGAAAATAAATTTGGAGATAAAATCTCCACCTATTTCGTTGAAAATGTAAAAAAAGAGGAATCTTATAATTTAATTAAAGATTTAATCAATCAGGAATATAATCTAATTATAACAACAAGTTATGATTATATGGATTCAACATACAAAGCAGCTATAGAATTTCCAAATATAAAATTTTTAAATTGTGCAGGATATAAGAGTTATAGAAATTTGTCTGTCTATTTTGGAAGAATATATCAACCGAAATTTTTAACGGGATTAATTGCTGGTGCAATAACGAAAAAAAATAAAATAGGATATATCGCACCTTATCCACTACCACTTTTTGTCAGAAGTTTAAATGCTTTTGCCCTTGGTGTTAAAGTTGTAAACCCTTATGCAAAAATTTTAATCAAATGGACAAAAAAATGGATGGATCATGATATTGAAATTCAAAAAACTAATGAGTTGATTAATGAAGATATAGATATACTGGTAACCAATATGGATTCATTAGTGCCACAAAAAATAGCAGATAAAAAAAATATTTTGAGTATTGGATATAATGTAATATCCGACAATCTTACATCAAAAACATATATAGCATCAGCCTACTGGGAATGGGGAAGATTTTATAAAAAAATAGTAGGAAGGCTTCTTGAAAACAAATGGTCTGTTACTACTTCAAAAAATCTGGAAGATTTAAAAAAATATTGGTATGGTATGAATAAAGGTGTTGTAAAATTATATAAAAATAGTAAATTAATTCCAGGCCAAACTTTAAGAATAGTTGAAGCAATGGAAGAGTTAATTAAAAATAATAATTTTGATATATTTAGCGGCCCAATAATAAATAATAATAATAAAATAATAGTGGATAAAGACGAAAGTATCTTAGATGAAGATTTGCTAAAAATGAATTGGTATCTTAATAATATTGAAGGAGAACTAGAAAAAGTAATCTTTAGCACAGATAAAAAATATTAAATAAATTGAAAGATATATAATGTATTTAGTCGTTTCTTTTTGAATAGATATCACTTATCTAATTCCTTAGTTCTGAACATGTACATTAAAATAGATATATCTAACAACAACAGCAGGAGAAAATCCTGCTGTTGTTGTAATCTATAATTCAAAATATAATTCAAATTCTTTAGGGACAGGTATTGAATAAATCATATTAGCTTCTTTTATTTTTGTTTCTATCCATTTGTTTATCAATGAATTTGGAAATGTTTTTAAATATTCTTTATCTTTTTCAAGGCCTTTTACAACATCCTTTAAATTTAATGGAAATTCTTTATCGTTTTCACCTTTAGAATGAAATCCCAAATCTACCGGATCAAGATTATTTTCAATTCCATTCACTCCGGCTAAAACCATTGCAGAGAGGAAAAAATATATATTTGCTGTAGCATCACCTGTTCTGAATTCAATTCTCGTATCTGCTTTGCTTAAATATCCCGGAATTCTAATAGCTGCACTTCTACTTCCTTTTGAGAACGATGCAGAAATAGGTGCTTCAAATCCCGGAACAAGCCTTTTATATGAATTTGTACTTGGATTAGACCAGGATAACAACGACCCAGTTAAACTATGTTTTAAAACACCTGCTGTATATTTCAAAGCTAAATCACTTAAATTATATAATTCATCTCCTACAAATAAACTTTTTCCCTCTTTTTCTAAAAATTGATGCACATGCATACCATTTCCAGGCATATTATATAATGGTTTAGGCATAAATGTTACAAAAAGTCCATACTCATTTGCAATTCGTCTTATTAAATATTTTGTAAGTGTTACACTATCAGCTGCATCAACTAAACTCATAAAATTCAATTCTATTTCGTGTTGTGACATTCCAACTTCATGATGATGATATTTCACAGGAATACCTGCATTTTCTAAAGTTTTAACAATTTCGTTTCTTAATTGAAAATGTATATCATATGGCTCATTTAAATGATATGATGAACCATTTGCTCTTGGATAATATTGGCTATTTCCTAATCCTTCAGAACTTTCAACACTATAATATGATTTTGTTGATGAAGTATTATACTCAACACCATCAAATATATGAAATTCAAGTTCAACAAGCATTTTTGCATCATCAGCTATTCTTGAATCTTTAAGATATTTTAAAGTTTCTTTTGCTATACTCCTAGGATATTGATCAAAATACTCTCCAGTAGAAGGACTTATTACATCCGATAAAACATGAACAATTTTCATATTATTATTTATTTCTAAATACATATTTGTCTTATCTGGAATAGCAACCATATCAGAATCAGTAACCTTTGCGAAACCAAAATTTGAAGCATCAAACCCTATACCTTCTTTGAAAATTTTTTCACTTACATAACTTTTAGGTAAAGTTACATGTTTCATTTTTCCATATATATCGATTACCATAATGTCTAAAAAATCATAATCCTCAGGAATTTTGTCTATTTTAAAAAATTCCACAATATGTCACCTCCATAATTTATTCCAATATACTATATCATTTTTGAAAAATTTTTCATAGTTCTATTTTTTCAATTTATTTGTCATTAAAAACAAATACAATTATTTAAGTTCATTCAGAACCTTTTTTTTTAATATTAATACAATTAAATTCTCTTCAGAAAAAAGTTTGTTTTATCTGTTTAATGTAATATATGATATAATTTAATAAAATAAATATCTTTAAAGGAGCGATGATATTGAATTTTATAATTTCTGGAGATTCCCACGGAGAATTTATGATAGGAACTCTTATTGGAATACCAGCAGGATTAAAAATAGATATGGATAAGATAAATACTGATTTAAAAAAACGTCAAAATGGATATGGACGTGGAGAAAGAATGAAAATTGAAAGGGATGAAGTTAATATAATATCAGGGATATGGAAAGGATATACAACTGGCGCTCCATTAACAATATTAATAAAAAATAAAGGAAAAAATACTGAAAAAAATATTCGAAAAGTACCAAGACCAGGACATGGTGATTATAGTGCATATATGAAATATAAACTTCCGGATTTAAATATATATACTGAAAGAAACAGTGCAAGATGGACAGTAGTTTTAACTGCAATAGGTAATATTGCCAGACAATTTCTGGATAATTTGAATATAAAAATTTCAGCTTATATAGAAAAAATAGGGGAATTAAAAACAGAAGATGGAAAAATTTCCAATAATATAAAAAAATACATAGACAAAATGAAAAAATCTGGTAATACTCTTGGCGGTTCGATAAAAGTGATTGCTAAAAATGTCAAACCTGGAATTGGAGGATATTCATCAATATTTGAAAGGTTGGATTCAAAAATTGGAAAACTGTTTATGGCTATTCCTTCAGTGAAAGGAGTAATTATAGGAAATACGGATTTCTCTCTATCTGGAAAAGAATATCACGATGAGTTCTATATTGAAAACAACAAAATAAGAAGAAAAAGCAATAACGCCGGTGGAATAGAGGCTGGCTTTACCAATGGTGAAAACATTGAAATAACAGTATTTTTAAAACCAATACCCACACTCAGAGAACCATTAAATTCCATAGATCTGGAATATATACAGGAGACAAAGGCTCCTTATATTAGATCTGATGTTACTGTTGTCCCAGCAAGTATTGTAATATTCGAGAATGCTTTATCTCTAATATTAATGGAAAGTATTTTAGATAGATTCGGCAATGATAATGTAAATGATATAATCAGGAGGTATAATAATGCCAATTTATTTAATTGGAATGATGGGAACTGGAAAAACGACCCTTGGTAAGATTTTAAGCAATATTTTAGATAAAAAGTTTATAGATATAGATACAGAAATAGAAAAACTTGAAAGAAAAAAAATCCAGCATATATTTCTTCAAAAAGGTGAAGAATATTTCAGAGATGTGGAAACTAAAATATTGAAAAAAACTGAAAATGAAGATGCCATTATTTCTACAGGTGGCGGCATAATCTTAAAAAAAGAAAACAGAGAAATATTGAAAAAACATAAAACTCTTTTTTTGTATGTGCCAATTGAAATATTATTAAAAAGAATAGATACAGAAAATAGACCATTATTAAAAAATGGAAAATATAAATTATATGATATATGGAATAAAAGAAAAGAATTATATGAAAATTTTAAAAAAATTGATTTAAAAGATTTCGATATTTATGAATCTACAGCAAAAATATTGTATGAAATCTGCGAAAAAAAATCTTCAGAAATAGTTAATGATTTTCAAGAAATAATTTTTAAAGTTAAGGGAATTGAAGATTTAAAAGATAAAAAAAACATTTTTACAAGTGAAATTGTGAATAAAATATATGGAAATAATTTTATTAATCCGTATATTTTGGAAAATGGCGAAAAAATCAAGAACATTGAAAATGTAAAAAAAATATACATGTATTTAATTAAAAATAATATAAACAAAAAAGATGCTATATACGGAGTTGGCGGAGGAACAGTTACAGATTTAATAGGATTTATAGGCAGTACATTCAAAAGAGGAATAAAAACAATATTTTATCCAACAACGCTTTTATCCCAAGTAGATGCTGCTCTTGGTGGAAAAAATGCTATAAATTTTGAAGATATAAAAAATATTATAGGTACATTTAAAGTCCCCGATAAAGTAATTATAGATCCACTAACTGTTATATCTCAAAAAAACGAAAATTATTATGAAGGAATAATTGAAGCATTCAAATTAGCGATTATAGATGGAAATATATCTTTATTTTTAGATAATATAAAAAAAATAAAAAAAAGAGACTTAAATATAATCATGGATATTATAAAATTTTCTGTAAAAACAAAATTGTCAATTGTATCAAAAGATCCTTTCGATGATAATATAAGAAAAATTTTGAATTTAGGACATACATTTGGTCATGCGTTTGAAAGTATTACAGGTATATCACATGGTTTGGCTGTAGGATGGGGAATAAAGAAAGAAATTGAATTATTTGGACCTAATATAAAGGATAAAAAACTAATCCTGGATTTTCTTGAAGAAATTATCCCGGAAAATATTTATAATATGAATATTAATATAAATAAATTAAAAAAATTTATTTTACATGATAAAAAAATAATATCCAAAAATCAAATTACAATTCCAATAATTAATACTGTGGGAAATGTTGAATTAAAAAAAATAGATATTTTAAATTATTTGTAGTAACAATACTGGAAAGTTTGAGTTAAGAATAAAAATTATAAAAAATTTTAAGGGGGATTTATGATATGATATTAATAGTTAATGGTCCTAACCTTAATATGTTAGGGAAACGCCCGAACAATATATATGGTAGATTCACTTATGAAGATTTAATTGATAAAATAAATCTCTGGTCAAAAAAAAATGGGATAAATATCGAAATTTTCCAATCAAATGTTGAAGGAGATATAATCAACCGTCTTCAAAAAGAGGATTTCAAAGGGTTAATTATCAACGCAGGAGCTTATACACATTATAGTTATGCAATTAGAGATGCTCTGGAAATTTTAAACATACCAAAAATTGAATTGCATATTTCTAATATATATAAAAGAGAGGAATTTAGAAAATACAGTGTAATAGCCCCTGTATGTGATGGACAAATAGCAGGGTTAGGACTCGATGGGTATATCCTTGCATTGGAATACCTGAAAAATTTATTGTGGAAAGAGGTAGAAAATGGTAAAATTAGAAAAGTTTAGAGAATTAGGATTATCTGAAGGAACATTAAAAGCGTTAAAAAAGAAAGGTTTTGAAGAACCTACTCCTATTCAGGAAAAAGTAATACCATTATTATTAAAACAGGATGTGGATATTATTGGCCAAGCACAAACTGGAACTGGAAAAACCGCTGCATTTGGACTGCCTTTAATAGAAAAATTAAAACCTTCTAAAAAAGTAAAAGCTATAATATTAACCCCAACAAGGGAATTAGCGGTTCAAGTCGCTGAAGAAATTAATTCATTAAAAGGAAATAATAAACTAACTGTATTTCCTATTTATGGTGGGCAATCTATAGAAAATCAAATTAATAGGTTGAGAAAAGGCATCGATATTGTAGTTGGAACTCCAGGAAGGGTTTTGGATCATATTAAAAGAAAAACTTTGGATTTAAGCTATGTGAAATATTTTATTCTTGATGAAGCTGATGAAATGTTAGATATGGGATTCATAGATGATGTTGAAGAAATTTTATCAAAAGCTCCTGAAAATAGACAAATATTACTTTTCTCTGCTACAATGCCGTCAAGAATTATCTCATTAGCTAAAAGACATATGAAAAATTATAAAATAATATCTGTAAAACCTGAGCAATTAACTACTGAATTAACCGAACAGATATACTTTGAAGTTTCTGAACAGGATAAATTTGAAGCATTATGCAGAATAATTGATATTGAACCAAATTTTTACGGACTAGTGTTTTGTAGAACAAAGGTAGATGTAGATACAGTATCAAATAGACTTATCGACAGAGGATATAATGCCGAAGCATTACACGGTGATCTCTCTCAATATCAAAGAGAACGTATATTAAAAAAATTCAAATCTAAAAGAGCAAATATATTGGTTGCAACGGATGTTGCCGCAAGAGGTATAGATATAAATGATTTAACTCATGTTATAAACTACTCATTGCCTCAAAATCCAGAATCATATGTTCACAGAATAGGAAGAACTGGAAGAGCTGGAAAAGAGGGAACAGCTATTACGTTTGTAACTCCAGAAGAATACAGAAAATTATTATTTATTAAACGTATTTCAAAAAGCAACATTAAAAAGAAACCAATACCAAAAATAAAAGATGTAATTGAAACAAAAAAACTTAGAATTAAAAGTGAAATAAACAGTATCTTAGAGCATAATGCATATAATAATTACCTTTCTTTATCCAGAGAAATGCTTGAAAATAATAACCCTGAAGAAGTTTTAGCTGCAGTATTAAAATATGCATTTCAGGATGAATTAGATGAAAGAAATTATAGAGAAATAAAAGAAGTATCATCTATTGATAAAAAAGGAAAAACACGATTATTTGTAGCTCTTGGAAGAGAAGATGATTTAACTATAGAAAAACTAAAAAATATGATAAGAGAATATACAAATATACAAAACATATATTTAAAAGATGTAAAAATACTTGACAAATTTTCATTTATGACTGTACCTTTTGAAGAAGCAGAAATCATATTACAAGCATTTAAAAAGAAAAAGAGAGGTAGAAAACCTATTATTTCAAAAGCAAAAGAAAAAAAGAGAAAGGCGGAATAATTATGAAAGCGGAAAAAGGTAATACTGTAAAAGTACATTATACAGGAACATTAAATGACGGAAGTGTTTTTGATACATCAAATGGAAGAGAACCTTTAGAATTCACACTGGGAACAGGACAGGTAATACCTGGTTTTGAAGAAGCAATCATAGGTATGGAAATCGGTGAAAAAAAGACTATAACTATCCCATCGAAAGAAGCATATGGTGAATATTCTGAGGAAAAAGTATTTGAATTACCAAAACAGAACTTCCCATCAAATATTGATGAAGCATTGGGACAAACTGTACAATTAGGTGATTCTACAGGAAATGTATTTTTAGCAAAAATCCTTGAAGTTACTGATGAAATAGTAAAAATGGATACAAACCATCCACTTGCTGGAAAAGATTTAACATTTGAAATTGAATTAATTGAAATTAATTAAAAACAAACGGGAGGAAAGATAATGAAAAAGGTTGAATTACTTTCCCCTGCTGGTAATATGGAAAAATTAAAAATGGTTTTCCGCTACGGTGCAGATGCTGCATACCTTGGCGGAAAATTTTTCAATTTAAGAGCATTGGCAGGGAATTTTTCAAATGATGAAATTATTGAAGCTGTAAATTATGCACATTCACTTGGAAAAAAAATATATGTTACTCTAAATATAATCGCTCATAACAATGAAATAGAAAAAGTTGCTGATTATGCAAAATTTCTTGAGTCAGCTGGAGTTGATGCTGTTATTGTTGCTGATTTAGGCGTTTTTAAAATTGTAAGAGATAATACAAATTTAGAAATCAACGTAAGTACTCAAGCAAGCAATACAAATTGGATGAGTGTAAAAGTCTGGAAAGAAATGGGAGCAAAAAGAATTATTTTAGCAAGAGAATTATCATTAAAAGAAATTAGAGAAATTAGAGATAAAGTTCCCGATGTGGAATTAGAAGTATTTATCCACGGCGCTATGTGTATGTCTATTTCCGGAAGATGTTTGTTGAGTAACTATTTAACGGGAAGAGATGCGAATCGTGGTGCATGCGCTCAACCATGTAGATGGAAGTATAATTTAGTTGAAGAAACACGTCCAGGTGAATATTATCCAATTTTTGAAGATGAAAGAGGAACCTTTATAATGAATTCCAGAGATCTTTGTACTATAGAATTTATAGACCAGATTTTAGACACAGGTATTGATAGTTTAAAGATTGAAGGTAGAATGAAAGGCATATATTATGGCGCCATAGTAACAAAGGTTTATAGAGAAGCAATTGATTTATACTATTCTGGAAATTATAAATATAAACCAGAATGGATGGAATATCTCAATTCTGTAAGTAATAGAAAATATACAAAAGGATTTTACTTTGGAAATCCAGGTGTAGATGGACAGAATTATGATTCATCATCATACAATAAAACTCATGAAATTGTTGCAAAATCAATTGGAAAAAGTCGCGATGGAAAAAGCATTCTGGAAATAAGAAGTAAAATTTCCACAGGCGAAGAAGTTGAAATTATAAAGCCTACAGGTAATCCTATAAAAATTATAATGCCAGAAATGATAAAAATGAGAAAAGGTCAGGAAGAAAAGATAATAGAAACGGCAAATCCAAATATAATTGTGAAGGTTGACCTTGATTTAGAAGAGATGGATATATTAAGGAAGAAAATATAAAAATTAGTTCATTCTGCATTCTAAAATTTTGTAATGAAATGTAAACTATAATAACCCCCGCGAAACGGGGGTTATTTATTAAATAAATGACAGTTCACTTCATGTTGATTATCAAGTTTTATTGTTTTCGGTTCTTCAACTTTACAAATATCCATAGCATAAGGACATCTCGGATGAAATCTACACCCCTTAGGTGGATTTACTGCATTTGGCACCTCACCTTTAGGAATTATCTTCTTCTTTTTTAATTTAGGATCAGGTTCTGGAACTGCTGAAATTAAGGCTTTGGTATAAGGATGCGCGGGATTTCTATATATATCCTCAAAAGTTCCAATTTCAACAATTTTCCCAAGATACATTACGGCAATTCTATCACATATATATTTTGTTGTAGCCAAATCATGAGTAATAAATAAATAAGTTAAATTAAATTCTTCCTTTAAATCTATCATTAATTTCAATAACTGAGAACGAACTGATACATCAAGCATAGCAATTGCTTCATCTGCTACAACAAATTCCGGTTTTAAAACAAGAGCTCTTGCTATGACAACTCTTTGCCTTTGCCCGCCGGATAAATCTCTCGGATATCTATTATAATACTCTTCAGCGGGTTTTAAATTCACGCGTTCCATAATTTCATAAACAATTTTTTTCTGTTCTGAATAATTTTTTCCTACTTTGTGTATTTGAAGAGCATGTCGTATAGCTTCTCCTATTTTCATATAAGGGTTTAAAGCCGCCATAGGGTCCTGAAAGATTATCTGAATTTTTCTTCTGAATTTTCTTAATTCTTCATTAGTTAGTGAAGTAATATCAATATCATCTATTTTTATTGTTCCAGATGTTGGTTCCAATAATCTTAAAACCATTCTTCCAGTAGTAGTTTTTCCAGAACCAGATTCTCCAACCAATCCAAGTGTTTCGCCTTTCTTTATTATGAAAGAAATATCATCAACAGCTTTTACGAATTTTTGCTCTTTTCCTGTTAAAAATTCTGAAATACTTCTTTTCAAAGGAAAATACTTTTTTAAATTCTTTACTTCAATTAAAACTTCATTCATATTTTCACCTTCTCATATAACCAACATTTAACTCTTGTTTCATCTACAATAAAATCTGGAGGCACCTGTTCATGACATATATTTTTTGCATATGGACAACGTGATGCAAATCTACATCCTTTGGGTGGTTTAACAAGATTCGGAAGATCCCCAGGTATATATTTTAACTCTCTATCATCTATATTTGTATTTGGTATTGATTTTAATAAAGCTTGAGTATATGGATGTTTTGGCTCATAGTATATTTTTTCAGCAGTTGCTAATTCAACAAGATGACCGGCATACATAACACCTATTCTATCAGCCAATTCTGCAACAACCCCAAGATCATGTGTTATTAAAATCATTGACATTTTATGCTCATCTTTGAGTTTTTTTAATACTTCCATTATTTGTGCCTGAACAATAACATCTAAAGAAGTAGTTGGTTCATCTGCAACAACTATTTCAGGTTTTAAAACCAAAGAAAGTGCAATCATAACTCTTTGTCTCATACCACCAGAAAATTGAAAGGAATATTCATTCATCCTTATAGGATCTATTCCGACATCTGATAGAATTTTTGCAGACATATTTAAAGCTTCTTTTTCGGGAATTTCAGAATAATGAGCTTTTATTGTTTCCAGAAATAAATCTTTTACCTTCATAATCGGATTTAGCGAAGTCATAGGATCTTGAAAAATCATCGAAATATGCTTGCCTCTTATTTTTCTCATTTCTTTTTCATTGAAAGTTGCTATATTTTTATTTTTAAATAATATTTCTCCTAAAATCTTTGCATTTTTAGGTAGTATTTTTAACAATGATTTTCCCAGTGTGGATTTTCCACATCCTGATTCACCAACTAACCCTAATGTTTCATTTTCAGACAACGTAATATTCACATTTTGAACTGCACTAACATATCCTCGTTTAACTTCATAATTTATATTTAAGTCTTTTATTTGCAATATCAACAACATCACCTTCTCTCACGTATAGTAGGATTTAATAGTTCATTAAGTCCTTCACTAAATAATGAAAAACCTAGAACAATTGTTATTATAGCCATACCAGGATATAATATTCCCCACCATGCTCTTGATAAAACAAATCTCTGCCCATTGCTTAAATCATACCCCCAATCAGGAGTGGGCGGAGCTATTCCCAAACCCAGAAAACTCAATCCAGCCTCTGTCATAATTGCATCGGCAAGGTTCATAGAAAGCACAACAACCACTGAAGGCAATACATTAGGCAATATATACTTAAATAATATTTCCCAATTTTTTGCACCTATTGCTCGTGCGCCTTCAACATATAGCTCATTTTTTATACTGGATACCTGATTTCTTATAACTCTAAAATAAGTCGGTGTATAAACAACAGCAATTGATAAAGCAATATTAATCATACCAGGACCCAATACTGCAGCAATAGCTATTGCTAGAATCAATCCCGGAAAAGAATATATTGCATCCATTATCAGCGTTAAAACTCTATCAAAAGGTCCTCCAATATATCCAGATAATAATCCCAGTGGTATTCCAAATAATGATGCAAATCCAACAGAAATAAAAGCTATGGATAAAGCTATTCTGGCGCCATATAATATTCTACTAAATATATCCCTACCAAGATTATCTGTTCCGAAAATAAATTGGCTGTCAGGGGCACTTAAAGCTCTCCCAACCCTTTGAATTGGATTATATGGAGCTAATTGAGGAGCGAAAATAGCCATTAAAATATAGAATATTAAAATCATAGCGCCAGCAAACGTTATCCATCCAGTCCCCGTTTTAAATAACTCCTTAAAAAAAGAAGATATTTTATGAGAATAAAATTTTTCTTCCATAATATCACCTCAATATCTGACTCTTGGATCAATTAATGCATTTATTATATCAACAACAATACTTATAATAATGACGAAAAACGCAAAAAACACTATAGTTCCCTGAATAGCCGGAAAATCTCTATATCTTATTTTCATAACAAGATAACTTCCAAGCCCAGGCCACGAAAACGTTGTTTCAGTTAAAACAGCACCAGCTAATAAAATAGCCAATTGAAGTCCCATAACAGTTAATATAGGAACCATAGCATTTTTTAATGCATGTTTATATAATATTCTCCTTTGGCTGATTCCTCGTGCCCTTGCGGCCGTAGAAAAATCCTGAGATAACATTAATATTGTATTATTTCGAACCATTCTCAAAAATATACTCGAAATAACTAATCCCAATGTTATGCCAGGCATTAATAAATGCTTTAATACATCAATAAAAGCTTCCCAATTCCCAGTTATCAAAGAATCTAATAGGAAAAATCCTGTTTTAGTATTTAAAGATACTATAGGAGATAATCTTCCAGCAACTGGAAGCCATCTTAAAACCATACCAAAATAATATTGCATCATCAATCCAAACCAGAAAACAGGTATAGCATAAATAAAAACTGCATATACTCTTGCAGTGACATCAATAATTCCATCGCGATGTGCCGCTGCAGTACTTCCCCAAAAAACACCTATTAAGACTGCAATAATGAAAGCAAATAAGGTTAATTCAACAGTTGCAGGAAATCTATCCTTTATTTCACTCCATACCGGTCTTGATGTAAGTGTAGATTTTCCAAGATCTCCTTTTAATAAATTTCCAACATAATCAAAAAATTGAATTATTATAGGTTTATCAAGACCCAATTCATGGCGTTTTTGCTCTATAACTTCCTGTGGAGCTTTACCTCCTAAAATAGCTAATACTGGGTCGCCAGGAATAATTCTTAAAACAAAAAATATTACTATTAACAATATGAACATCATAGGAATAGCCAATAAAATACGTGTAAATATATAATCTTTTAAGGACAAAATTATCACCTCTTTTAAAAACCCCGCCATTTGGCGGGGAATTTTTTATTTCTTTTCGATTAGATAATACCTGAATATTTGTGTTGGTTCTAACAATACACCCTTTATATTCTTTTGTGAAGCAACAACAGCAACTCCCTGCCATAAAGGAATATTCGGAACGTCAACAACTAAATGATTTTGAGTTTGAGCATAAAGTTCTGATCTTGCTTCTTGATCAACACATATTCTTGCAGCTTTCATAATTGATTCTGTAACAGGATTTTCATAAAAACTTCCCATGGATTTTGCACCATTTATACTCAAAAATGGCCACAAGTAATCATCAGGATCTATATAATCTGGATACCAACCTAATAAAAATAATCCCATTGTTCCATTCAAGAAATAATCCACATATGTAGACCATTCTGCATATTTAATGTTTACTTTAATAATACCTGTTTCTTCCAATGATTCTTTCAATACCTGAGCGACATCTGCTTCTGTTGTTCCATAATGAGTAGGAGAATACCATAAATCTATGGTTAAAGGTTTATCTGTCCAATAGCCAGCCTGCTGTAATAATCTTTTAGCAGTTCTTAAATTCCTTTCTGGAAATACATCCTTATGACTCCACATCCCCATTGGAACCATTGAATACAAAGGTTGAGCAAGACCAACAAAAACATCATCCACAATTCTCTGTCTATCAACTGCATACATTATGGCTTTTCTGACTAAAGGATTTGAAAAAGGTGCTTGTTTTGTATTTAACACTAAATATCTTATTTGAGGACTACTACCTTTTAAAACATTTATATTAGGATTGTTTTCTAAATCATTAATATCCCTTGGATCAAGATGTCTAAATGCTATATCAATCTGTCCTGTTTCGAGAGCTAATCTAAGTGTTGCAGCACTTTCATAAAAAGTAATAACTACTTTATCTGTTTTTGGTGCTGGACCAAAATATTTATCATTCTTTTCCAATACAATTCTTACATCTCTAATCCATTCTGTAATTTTATATGGACCAGATGATGAAGGTGCTCCTTCATAAAAAGCATTTTCCGGATATAATTTTGGATTTACAGGCCATGCAACAGTATATCCCAATACAGATACAAAAGCAGAAAATGGATATTTTAATTTTATTTGGAATGTGTAATTATCCACCACTTTTGTGCTTTCAACAATATCTGTTAATAAAAATGCCGGATCTCCATTTAATTTCATAGCCCTATCAATGGAATATTTCATCACTGATGCATCAATAGGTGTTCCATCATCAAATTTAGCGTCTTTTCTAAGATAAAATGTGTAAACTAATCCATCAGGAGAAACTTCCCACTTTTGAGCTAATGATGGAATTAAATTTGATGTGTTAATTTCATAATCAACAAGACCTGATAAAACATTTTGAAGAATGTTGCTTGAAAAATAATCATAACATTTTGCCGGATCAAGAGTTCTAATCTTGTCAGTAGTTCCAACAACTAAAACCTTAGAAGAAAAAGCTAACAGAGATACAATAAGTAGTAATACCAATAAAAACTTCTTCATACTATCCCTCCCTTAAAAAATAATGTGAAAAATAAGAAACTTAAATATTAATTTTTAATAATAAGTATTTTTTTGATAATCATATTATAACATAAAAAACATATTATTTACAAGTACCTATAAAAAAAATAACCCAACATATGGGTTATTTTTTTAAATATCCTAAAACAACTTCTCTAAAGTCAGGATTCCTACCAATATTTTCATCAGTTTTCACAAGAATTCCTTCATCCAGCGGTGTAATTATTTCCATTTCTTCTGTCATTTCACTTTGTTTTACAATTTTATGTTCTGATAAAGCTTTTTCTATATTACCTTCAAAAGTTGTTTTTCCAGCATTGATTATTGCAAAATTGGTGGCTATTAACTCGACTTCTTCTATATGATGAGTAGACATTATAACGATATTTTCTTTATTTGACACAAAATCTTTAAGCATTTTAAGGATCTTATCCTTTTTTACAGGATCAATATTCTGTGTAGGTTCATCTAAAATCATAATTTTCGGCCTCGATGAAAACATTAGAATTATATAAAAAAGCGTTTTCATACCAGAAGAAAAAGCATGTACAGGTTTATTTATTGGCAATTTAAATTCCATCATTAATTCCTTATATTTTTTATCATTCCAATTAGGGTATAAAATTTTCCATAATTCTGCATAATCATATGGATATAATCCTTTAAAAGTTACTTTATCCTCCAATAAAACCGAAATATTTCTCTTTCTGAATTTATTCAATTTTTTTCCGAAAATGAGAACTTCACCATCATCAGGCTTTAAATCTCCATATATACATTTTAAAGTTGTTGTTTTTCCGGCACCGTTCGGTCCAACCAACACATATATATCTCCTGGATTTATTGTAAGATTCACATCAATTAAAGCTGGTTTTGGCCCATATGATTTTTCTATATTTATAACTTCTATCATAATTTCACCTCAATGATTTTATTATAATCCACGATATTATAATTAAAATAAATACTAAACTTATTATGGTAAATAATTTATTTTTATTTTTTGTGTAATTAGAAGAATCCGAAAAATGGAAAATAATCATCGTAGAAAAAAACAAAAAAGTAGATAATATATTTATAAACACATTTTTTTGTATCACAAGACTATAATCTTTTATTAAATTATTAGATTTTAAAAACAAATCAATCAACCACACAAAAATTGGAATATAAATACCACCTAATCCTTTTATTGAAGACAAAATACTCAAACTATAAAAAAAAGCAAAAAAAAGTAGTGAACTAAAAAGACCATAAAAATCAGAATTATTTGTTATACCATAATAAATACTTTTTGAAAACAATAAAAAACTTGCTCCAAATATATAATATGACAAATATAAATCAGCTCTTGATACAGGAAGAGTTGACATAAGAGAAAAATTTTTATTTTCAAGTTCTTTTGTAAATAAAGTTGATGCAAATAGTACTGCAAATAAATTTCCTAGATCTCCCGGAAGAAAGAGTAAAATCGAAATAAAAATCAAATAAAACGATTTTTGCCTTAATTCTTTCTCAAAAACAAATTTTAAAGTTTTTAGCATTAATACACCTCCGATTCAATTATTTTATAGTTAGAACAAATTCAAAGGACGGCATATAATTAATTACAACAAGTATAAAAATTACAAAAAATAAAATCAAATATAACCATTTTCCCTTTTCAAATATCATAGAAAAAACTATTGCTGCTAAAGCTTCTAATACAATAGGAAGAACTGGAATTGAAGAAAAAAATACCCCTAATAAAGAAATCATTATAGCAATAAAAAAAATTAATATTTTCATAAACAAACCTCCTATTTATTTTTGTATATTAAAAACTTCCTGTAGTTTTAATAAGGCAAAAAGTTTTTGAATGTTTTCATCCATATTAATCAATATCAATTCTTTTCCTTTTTCATTTAACTTCTTTTGAAAAGAAATTAGTTGCCCAATTCCAGTACTATCTATTGCTGTGAGTCCGGAAAAATCCATTATAATAGTTGTTATATCTTTTTTTCTAATAAATTCAGAAATTTCATTATTAAAATCATGAACATCATAAAGAGTAAATTCTCCTATTAAGCTAATAGTATAAATTTTGTTTCTCTGTTTTTTTAATATTTTCACATTATCCCTCATTTCTCTTTTTTATAATATTATATCATAAAACAAAAATATTAGAACGTCTAAACAAATTCACTCAGACAGCGATTATCCTTAAAATTATTCATTTTCAGCCATCGCTCAAACAATACATCGTGTATTGTTTCGCCGGAAGTACATCCATATAATTTTGACGGCTTTCATTCACGCTTAGATTTTTTATAAAATCAAAAATATTTAAACCAATACCCGCGGTAGCGTGTACGGACAATCTTCGAGTCTTCGTTTCATTTGAGACTTTTTAGAGAACCTATATTATATCATATCATAAAATAAAAATATAATAGCCTTGCGGCTATTATATTTTTATTCTCCTGAAAAGTTTTTTAGCATTTTCTATAAATATTTCCGATAATTCTTCAGGATTAATATTTTTTATCTCAGCTATTTTTGTTATTATATATTTTGTATAAATAGGATTATTTTTCTTACCTCTAAAAGGGACAGGAGTTAAAAAAGGAGAATCTGTTTCTGGCAATATATATTCAACAGGTGTATTTTTTACAACCTCAACTAATTTATAATTATTTTTAAATGTAATTGGACCATCTATCCCAATATAAAAACCTAAATCTAAAAATTTCTTTGCTGTTTTCCAGTCAGATGAAAAACAATGAACAACACCTAAATCTTCATTAACTCCTTCATTTAATATTAAATTAAATGCATCATCATATGCATCCCTGATATGCAAAATCACAGGCAACTTATTTTCTTTAGCCAAATTAAATTGATTTACAAATGAATAATATTGTTCGTTTTTTGTAGTATATTCTCTATAATAATCCAGTCCTATTTCACCTATAGCAACAACTTTTTCATTTTTCGCTAATATATTAATTGTATCAAAATCTTTATTCGATAATTTTTTTGATTCATTGGGATGTATTCCTACAGCACAATATATGTTTTTATGATTATCAGCTAATTCCAAAGATTTAAATGAGTTTTCAATATCTATACCAACTTCAATAACAAAATTCACATTATTTTCTTCAAATGATTTTATTATATCTTCTTTATTTTCTATAAGATTCAAATGGCAATGGGTATCTATTAATCTCACTTATTACTCTCCTCCACTTTTTGGTATTACACAAATAAACTGACTTTCACCATCATTTATATTTTTAAACTGATGTTCTACATTCGGCGGAACAAATACAAAATCCCCTTCTTCTGCAACAACGTATTTTTCACCATCAAATACTTCCAATTTCCCTTTTAAAACAAAAACTTCATGTTCCCAATTATGTGAATGCCTTGGGGAATATCCATCTTTTTCCAGAGTAAATAATCTCATCACAAAATTTGGAGCTCCTAATTTATTTCCTATTAATACTCTTTTATGAGCCTTTTTTACTTTTATACCATCGTCATATGTAATTGGTTCAATATCCATAGCTTTCCCTATATATGCCTTTTTCATATTTTCCCTCCTTAATTAGTGAATATTTCTTGTTTAATTTTAATGTGATTTTTTGATACTTGTTTTTGAAGATACAGCTTGTTTTTTTAAATAAAAGTATAAAAATACTCCAAATATTATAAATAAAATGCTTATTAATACTGCAACTTTCATTCCTAAAAACATTAGTGAATCTGTTCTTAAAATCTCTATAAATGCTCTTCCTAAAGAATATAAAATTAAATACAACGATATTATTTCTCCATCAAATTTCTTTTTGTTTCTTGCATAATAAAATAAAAATAGAAATATTAATAAATCCCATATAGATTCATACAAAAACGTCGGATGAAAATATTTGAAATTTTCATATCCAGACATTCTGAATGAATATGGTATATACATTTTCCAGGGCAAGTCGGTAGGACCTCCATATGCTTCATAATTGAAAAAGTTACCCCATCGACCAATTGCCTGCCCTAACGGAAGAACATGAGACATTAAATCAAGTCCTTTTAAAAAATTAAAAGTAAGATTTTTTTTCATCTTAGTATATAAAAATACAGAAAGTAACGCCCCCAAAATTCCTCCATGAATCGCCAAGCCACCATGCCATGTTTTAAATATTTCTGAAAAAGGTAACTTTGAATATATATCCCAATTAAATATAACGTAATATAGTCGAGCACCAATAATAGCAAAGATGAGACCAATCATAATAGCATTAAATAAATCATTTTCAGAAATATTCCATTTTTTTGCAGTATCATTTGCTAAAAAAATGCTTAAAAATACTCCTGTAGCTATCAACAAACCATACCATCTAATTTGAAAAGGTCCAATTGATATTAATACCGGTTTTAAAATTAAATTTCCGGAAAACACTTTTGGCAATAAAAATATTAATAAAATAATCATAATGGAGATGGAAATTAGGAGTGTAATTTTAAATAATTTATCCTGCATACTAGACCCCCTTGAAATTTTTTTTGAAAAATGGTATAATATTTTACTGTGAATGCGGGTGTAGCTCAGTTGGTAGAGCATCAGCTTCCCAAGCTGAGGGTCGCGGGTTCGAGTCCCGTCGCCCGCTCCATTATTCTATCATTAAAGAATCTCTGTTTTTTTCCGCAAAGATTTCTTTAAAAATATTGTGCAAATCTCCTTTGGAAAATGATCCTCCTTTCTTTTTAACTTCCTCGTCTATTTTATCTAAACTTTCTAAACCTTTAACATTAGATACTATTATGCTCCCTTCAGGTTCAGACATTATTTTATTGTATTTAGTGATAACATCAATATTTGGTTTAATTGTTTCAATATCATCCAGGCTTGTCATTTTTTCTTTTTGAATGAACGATTCGATATTTTTATCTTCTACATTGTTTTCAATTTCAATATTATCATTAACCTCTTTTATTTCCCCATTTTCCATCTCCTCAGAAATTGTTTCATCCTTAATATCTTCGGATTCGTTTTCACCTTTAACAGTTTTATGAACTTCTTCCTCTTCCAATACATCTTCTATATCCATATTAATATCTTCTGTTTTAACATTTTCAGTTGAAGCTTCATTATTAACCTCTTCAGTTGAAGCTTCATTTAACAATTCGTTAACATCTATTTCTTCAAGATTTGTTTCAATTGCTTGTAAAGTTTCTCTTTGGTTAATTTGTGCAAAATTCTCATTATTTTCATCATCTTCAATATCCATTTTCTTTTTCATTTTTTCATACTCATCCCATAACTCTTCTAATTCGTCAATTTTTACTTCTAATATTTCTTCTACCGGAATAGCAGGAATTTCCTCACTGGTTTCTTCAAATTCAGCAATATTCTCAACATTATTTTTTACAGATTGCATAGTAGTAAATGTATATTTCTTGAAAATAAAAAAGTAAGTCAAAAATCCCATTATCATTACGATTAACAATATAACAAAAAATACAATAACATAGTACAATAAACCTATTTTTAAATCTTTATTAGACGTTGATTCTGTCGATTGCACAGTAGAATCTATCTTTAAAGATTTAAAATGCAAATCTTCACGAATATTTCCAGATTCAATACTTTTTAATGCAAGAGAAACCTTTGGATCGTCAGCATAATACTTCAAATATTCTTTTGCTTCGTCATATTTTCTTAAATAAAATTTTGTCCATCCTAACATATATCTTATATCAGGATATTTTATTTCTATTTCAGCAGAAAATTTTAATGCTGTTTCAAAAAAAGACTCTGCGCTTTTATAATTTCCAGTTTGAAAAGCGCTTTTTCCATTAAAATAATATACTTCAGCCTTATCTAAAAAGGTTTGGGAAAAACTCATTAAAGCTGCAGATAAAAAGAGAATGAAAAAAAAGTTTTTTAATAATCTGTTATCCATAATTCAAATCCCCTATCTTTTTTTATCAAAAGTAAAAAAGAGTTTTTCTTAAAAACAGTCACATCTATTATATTATAATTTGAAATTGATTGATATTTCCCTGGAAAAATCTTATTTTCCAAATCAATATACGTTACATAATTTCTGTCAAAAACCCATAATCTATTATTATTTTCAATCAATTTGAATTTACCAACATCAGTATTACCAAGTATTTGAGCTTTATGATTCTTTGTATTATAAACTATTAGTTTATAATCAGAAGTTAATAAATATATATAATATGATCGAGAATAATAATCTGTGTAATAACCAAAATCAGTATTTATTATATTTTTAATTCCATTTTTGGTTATAACTGTTTCCCATTTGTCTTTTGTCCTTTTTAATATTTTGTCTCCCAATACCAAGTAAAAATTATTATTTATAACTTTTAAAGAATTAAATATCACATTATCAGCTATAATTTTATCATCTTCATAAATTTTGGCTAATCCATTACTATAATCAACATATATATATTTTCTTATCTCTGGTAAATAAAAAACATTATCATGTATATTAAAATCAATATTTCTTATCTTTATAAATTCATAAGAACTATTATCAATAGCATATATTCCATCATTAGCCGTTATATACAATCTATTTTTATACTTAAGACTTCCGAGAATATTTTTATTTAAAATATTATTTCCGTCAGTATCAAATACACCTTTATTTGATACAATCAATATATTACCATTCAAATTATATATTTTACCATATATTATATTTTCCAAATATAATAATTGTTCTGAAAAATTCAGCAGTTTGATATTTTCATAATTTTTAGGCTTTTCAAAAATTTTAGAAATTCCTTCTTTTTTTAATTTTTCTTTCACTTTTGTTTCTTCAATTGCTTTTTTGGTTTCAGGAAAACTGTCATCCTTTATTTCTGGAACAGCCACTTTTTGTATTCCAAGCGATAAATTTTTTTGTAATATTTTCAGAACATCATTATCAGAAAATAGTTTGTTATATGGTATTTCAAATGTGTAAAATTTAGCTCCATCCAATTTAGCACTTTCAATAGTCACAAGGCCATCACCATAACCATTTATGAATTCCGGATAAAACGTTGCTAATTTTGTATTTTTTATATGAATATTTATATCAGGGATAGTACCAGTATAAATATAATATTTTATATCCTTTCTTCTGGGTAAAGTATTTATTTTTTTTATAAAATCAGAATCTGGTAAAAGTTCTTTGTAATACGCCGAAATAAGATCCATTTTAGAAGAAATATTCAAAAATAAAGAATTATATTCTTCTTTATTTAATCCATAAGTCAACTCTATAATTTCTGGACTTTTTTTATAAATTATATTAAAATAAATGGGATTTATTGTATTTATTCCCTTATTTGGCGGTGAGAACATACTAATAGTTCTAACATTTTTTATTTCAGGATGTTTTTCTAAAGCATAACGCACAATCAAACTTCCTATCCCCTGTGTAATTATGTCAAATTGTTTATTTTGTTTTGTTTTCAACTCAAGTGCAAATCTTTCTGCTTCAAATTCAAGATAACTATTTGAACCAGTTCTAATAAAATAACCAAAAAAAGCGTCCATATAACTTTTTGGTTTTGTTTCCAATAATGGATATTTATAATACCATATAGTTCTATTAGGAAAATATAAACTCCAGACATTTTCACCATATATATTATTTATAGACTGTGTATTTGGTACAAAACCCAAAAAGTTGTTATCTACACCTGGTACCAATAAAAGATCAGGTTCTAAAGATGGCGGTTTTTCAATTAAAGTTTTTAAACCAAAGGAAACTTCTTTTGGTGTAGGATCAACATACAATCCGAATTTAGAAAAATGAAATGTATTAGCTTGAACCACATATGTACCCAATGATTCATCTTTAAAAATTTCACAACCGGATAATTTTTTTATAATAGGAGGATCGTCATCCGATGCATACATTATAGAAAAATTATTGAATGAATCACCATAATAAAGATCCATGGGAATACGATATTTTATTTTTATCGGTTTTAATGAAGATTCTTCTTTATTATCATCAGGGATTATTGTATAAATGGGTCCATAAAAATTACCCATAGTTTTTAGATTTTGATATTCAGCAGAATTTTCTTTTAAAGGTTTAATTGTAAATGTTTTTTTATATTGAAAAGCATCCGGTGGAACATATAAAAATAAATTCGATATGGAAGCTGATTCTGCATCTCTTTCTATTTTTAATTTTCTTGTAGCAAAACGTGGTATTATTAAAAAAGAACCTATAAATATTAAAATAATAAGCAAAAGACCTCCAAGCATTTTTATCTTTTTCTTTCTTTCAAGATGCTTGAAGTTTTTAATATTATATAACAGATTATTTATCAACTTTTTAAATTTAATATTTTTTAATCCACCAAAAATCTTTCTAAAGTCTATTTTTCTTTTCTTCTCGCTTTTTTCTTTCTTTTCTTTTTTTTCTTTTTTCTTTTTTGCCATATCTATTTCCTTTCAATAATGGATTTTATTTCTTCTAAATATTCGACGAATTTAAAAAATTTTAATTCTGAAAGAATAGACAATGTTTCTTTAAACAAATTATCAGCATATTTTTTTGCCTCCATAACAGAAAAAATATTTAAAAAGGTAATTTTATTTATATCATTATTCAAATCCTTGCCAATTTCTTCAAAACTTCCAAATTTATCTTTTATATCATCATATATTTGAAAAGATACCCCAAAATTTTCTCCAGCAATTTTTAATAACTTAAAATCATCTTTTTTATTGAGTATCAGAGGAATACACGCAAAAGAAAATTCAAATAAAGAAGAAGTTTTTTTTACATACATTTTTTTTATATCATCTTTTGAAGGATTAAGCAACTTTTTCTCAAAGGCTACATCTAATGCTTCACCTTCAATAAGATTTAGCAGTACTTCTGCAAAAAAACTATTTAATAAATAAGACTCATTAATATCAAAATCAGAAAATAATTTAAATGGTAAAATAAATCCAAGATCTCCTGTCAAAATAGCTTGCCACTCGCTGAATTTTTTATGATTTGTTTTATTTCCGCGACGATATTCGCTATTATCTATTGCAGGTAAATCATCATGGATTAATGAAGCTGTATGAATAATTTCAATTATAAAACCTATTTTTAGAAGTTTTTCTTCATCCACATTATAATATCGACCAATATTGTAAATTATCCATGGACGTAATCTTTTCCCACCAGAAAAAAAAGAATATTCAAGAGGTTTTTTTATTATATCGTCTATATCTAAAAATATAAAAAACCGTTTTGACTTTCTATCAAAAAATTCCTTAAAATCATTTATTTTCATTATCTTCATTCCCTTCATCGAAAAAATGTTTCTTTATTGTATCAATATCAAAATTTTCAAGAAAATCTTTGAATTCTTTTCTTTTGATTTCAGAATCTTCATTATATTGATCATCAATTGGTATAAAAGAAAGATCTATACCATTATCCATAACAACTTTATCTCTTACATATATTGGAATTTGATTTTTTACAGCTAAAATTATAGCATCAGATGGTCTTGAATCAAAACTAATAATATCTTCATCTTTTTCTAAATAAATTGTTGAATAATAGATATCATTTTTCATATCAGTTATTTCAATTTTTTTAAAAAAATAATTTTCTTTTTCTAAAATATTTAACAGAAGATCATGTGTTAACGGCCTTGGAGTTTCCTGATTGTTTATAGCCAATGCCAAATAAGTCGCTTCACAGGCTCCGATCCAGATAGGAATACCTATGTGCGTATGTTCTATTCTTAAAAATACAACCGGAGAATTTGAAACCTTATCCAATCCTATGGTTATAACATCAACTTTTTTAAACATAAAACCACTTCCTTTAAACAGAAAAAATAATTTAATTTACTTCTTTTGATAGTAATTGATATATATAATCTCTTAAAGACTCTTCATTTTCAAAATTCTTTGGATTAATTGGCTCAAAAATTCTAATTTTTACATCATGTGGTTTTAAAAAATAATCTCCTTTTTTTATTATTTGATATGTCCCATCAATAGATACTGGAATAATTTTAATTCCATATCGATATGGTATCATTAAAGATCCTTTTTTAAATGGTTTGACTTTTCCATCTAAGGTTCGTGTACCTTCCGGAAAAAGCGCTAATTTATTTCCATTATTCAATTTTTTCTTTAATTCTCTAAGTGCTTTTGCAGCTTGAGATGGATTTTTCCTATCAATAAAAACTGATCCTAAAGCTTTTATATAAGATGAAATTATAGGTGCTTTCTCCAGTTCTTTTTTTGCAATAAATCCTACTGGATGCACATAGCCAATAATCAAAGGTATATCAAGTAAACTTTGATGATTGGCCACAATAATATAAGATTCATCTTCTAACTTGTTTAAATCATAATCACTTTTTACAATAACATTTATTCCCATTAATTTAAAGGACCTCTCACCAAATTTCGAAACTACCTTTCTTAAAAAAACATCAGCTTTTTTTTCACCTGATATTATTTTAACTATTTTCGAAATTAATAAGACTAATGATCCATATATAACAACATATCCAAAAAAACCTATATAAAACCATATGGTTAATATTATCTGTTTTAATAATAATACAAATTTACTCATTATTTAATCCCTCTTTTTCTGAAAAAACATAATTATCAATAATACTACCATTTTTTATAATATAAACAAGACTATTATTTAATGCATTCAACTCTAAAGTTTTTATATCTTCAATTTTATTTTCCATTAACTTTATTTTATCCACAAATGATTTGGTTGCAGGACTCTTAGGTAAAAACGCAACACAACTATCTTTATAAGGAAGAATTGAAATATCATAAGTGCCTATTTCTTTAGACTTTCTAACAATATCAAGTTTTTCATATCCTATTAGAGGTCTCAAAATCAGCATATCTGTAGCTTCAGATATAGTAATCATATTTTCAAGTGTTTGAGATGCTACCTGACCTAAATTTTCACCTGTAATCAATGCAGTACTTCCCGTATGCCATGCAAGTTTTGAAGCTATTCTCAACATAGATCTTCTTTGCATTATCAAAGAATAACTATCTTTTTTCAATTTTTTTATAGCCATTTGTACTTCAGTAAACGGTATTATATAATGATAAAAATTAAATGGATAGAATTCACTTAATTTTTTACTTAACTCTAATAATTTAAAAATTGTTTTTTCCCCATTACTTGGTGGACTATAAAATGATATAGCATTTAATTTTAATCCTCTCTTCATCATAGTCCACGCAGCAACGGGACTATCAATTCCACCAGATAACATAATACTTGCTTTTCCACCTGCACCAACTGGATATCCGGCAAAACATTCGATATTTTCAAAATATACAAACGAAAGTTCCTGTCTTATTTCAACTTTAATTAAATATTCAGGTTTATGAACATCAACTGTTAGCTTATTAAACTCATTAAGTATATCTTCTCCTAATTTTTTATTTAAATCAAAACTTCTAATAGGGAAAGACTTATCGGTTCGTCTTGCATCTATTTTAAACGTTCCACTTTCCACATGATTCTCTTTTAATAACCATATAATTTTATTTTTGATATCATTATAGTCCTTTTCGACCTCAATAGCAGGCGAAATGGATTTAATTCCGAATACCTTTTTTAAAGAATAAAGCATTTTTTTGTCTATTTTTATATTATCTTTTGGGAATACTATAATTCTGCCATAAATTTTTTTCACTTTTACACTATGATTTAACTGAAGAACAATATTGTTCATTAATTTACTTTCAAATATCTTTCTATTTTTCCCTTTGGTACCTATTTCACTGTATTTTATAACAACAAAATCATACATATTTCTTCCTCCTCTATTATACTATAATTTTTATTATATAAAAAATTATGACATTTTAACAAAAAGTCTTATATCCTTAATTGTTCAAATCCTTGACCAAAAACACCTGCAGCAGAAGACATTGAAATAAATGCATTTTTATCATATTTTTTTATAATTTTTAATACTATAGGTAATTCTTTTCTTTTTATTATTGTCAATATAATATTCTTATTTTCTTTTGTATACCAACCCGTTCCTTGGATTACGGTAACTCCTCTTCCAAGAGTTTCTGTGATTTCATCTGCTATATAGCCATAAAATTCTGAAAAAATAAACAATTGAACAGAAGACTTTTTTCCTTCTAACACAAGGTCAGTAGCATAACCTGCTATTGCCATCGTTACATAACCATAAATAATTTTTTCAAAAGAACCAAAAATAAAAATAGAGCTTCCAATAATTATTATATCAAATAAAAACATAGTTCTTCCAGGGCTGATATTTCTAAACTTGTTAATAATCATAACTATTATTTCTGTTCCACCTGTGGTTCCACCAGCAAGAAATACTATACCTACTCCACTACCCAATAATATTCCACCAATTACTGTAGATAAAAATTGATCGTATATAATTGGAGAATGGAAATAATTTTGTAAAATTGTAATAAATAGTGATGAACTTAAAATTCCATATATTGTTTTAAATCCAAATGATTTACCAATAATTTTCATTGCAATATAAAGCAAAACAATATTCATTAATAAATAACTAATACCAACCGGGATACCTGTAATATAATATATCATAGTACCGACTCCACTTAAACCCCCACCAACAATTTTCCAGGGTATTAAAAACAAAGTCCACCCTATTGCATTAATAAACGTGCCAATTGTAATAAGTAAAAATTCTTTAATCATTTCGATTTTCAACCTACTAACCTCCTTCAAATAAAATACACTTAATTATATCAAAATAATTTTAATTTATTAGTATTATTGTTAAAAATTTTAGATTTTTATAGTATAATAGTATTATGAAACAAATTTTTATTCTTGATATGCCATTGGGAAAACTGGCTAAAAAACTGAGAATTTTAGGATTTAATACAACATATTATAATAATATTACATATGATGAACTGGAAAAAATAGTTTTCAAAAATAGTAATTATATAGTTTTAACTAAAAGCACGAAATTTTATGAATCATTATACAATAAATATAATATCTTATTCATAAAATCTGATAATTGGAAATCACAATTAAGATTTTTAGTAATGAAATTAAAGCTAAAAATAAATATTTCAAAAATGTTTTCAAGATGTATAATTTGTAATTCTAAACTTATTCAAGTGGAAAAAGAAAACTACAGAGAATTTATTCCAGATTATGTATATTCAACCATAAATAATTTTAAATACTGCAAACATTGCAAAAAAGTATATTGGAGAGGAACACATGTTGAGAATATGATAAAAGATTTATTTAAAATACTTAAATAATGTAATATTTGGAGAGTGATTAAATGATAAATGAATTATTAAAAAATTTTTCAAATGAAAATCCTTCAAATTTATTAAAAGCCGTATTGAATGATACAGCAAAAACTTTATCTCAAAAATTTAAAACAGATATTTATATATTTATTCATGAACCTCCAAGGAATTTAATCAAATTATTTGGAGTTTCAAAAAATTGTGACGTTGTTGAAAAATTTAAAATTTATTTTTCAGATAATAAAGGATTATATGAAAACTTACTTAACAAAAAAATTGCTACAATTACAATAGAAAAATTTGAAGAATTGCAATGTCTAAATATAGAAAGCTTATATCTAATTCCCATTGTTTTGAATAACTCTTTAATAGGTGTATTTGCTGTATCAAAAGAATTAAATGAAAATGAAATAAAGAAATTCTATGATGAAGCAGAAAGTTATGGTATTATTCTGAAATTAACCATGGAATTCCTTGTTCTAGAAGAGACTAGAAATAGATTAGAATATATCGAAAAAATTACAGATCTATTTGAAAACATATTAGATGAAAACAAATTGGTAAAAAAAATTTTAGATACAATAAAAAATATGTTACATGCACAAGGAGTATTATTCTGGAAAACTGAAGGAAACAAATTAATTTTAAAAGAATTTTCGGGTTTTTCTGATGATGACATAACAAAAAATATATTGGATGATGTTCATTCACTTGAGGGGTTATGCAAAAAAAACAGAAATCCATTTCTGGTTGTGGGAAAAAGTAGATTTGAAAATTTTGACATTCCTTTAAAAACAGAAGTGTTATCCGCATTATATGCTCCAATAATAATAGATAATATAGATTATGGTGTAATTAGCGTTTATAATAGAGAAGAAGGATTTGGGTTTAGACCGTATAAACATTTTGATACCTTTGATTTATCATCATTAAGAAATATTACCAGAAGACTTGGATTGGCTCTCAGTAGAATATATTTGTATGATAAATTAAAGGATGAAATAGAAAAATTAATTACTTTGAAAAAAAATCACGAAAATTTAATTAAAGTACAGAGAGAACACCTTGATAAATTGAATTCATTGCATAAAATAAGTCAGGCAGTTAGATCCACATTTGATAAAAATAATGCAATTAAAATAATGTTAATGGGGCTTACAAGCGTTAGAGGATTGAAATTTAACAGAGCGTTATATTTGGAAAGAGATAGATTAAAAGGTGTTCTGGTTCCGAAAATATGGGTTGGTCCATCTGATGATGAGGATGTTAATGCAATATGGAAAGAAGCTAATAAAAGAGCTTTGAAATATGGAGATATTGTTCAGTATTTAAGAGAAGAAGCTATACAATTACCTTCTAATAACAAACTGACACAAACTGTTAAAAATAAACTTATAGTTTATAAAGGTCAGACTATTCTGGAGAGAGCCGTTACAAAAAAACACATAATACATGTTGTTCCTCAAATGATAAAACTAAAAAATGACGAATTACGATATTTACATGAAATTATAAAATATGAAGAATTTGTAATAATTCCCATCACAGGAAAATGGGAAACCAAAGGAATAGTTATTGCTGATAATAAATTTACAGGAAAAGAAATAACAGCAGTCGATATCGAAATATTGAGATTATTTCAGGATAGCATAGGTTTATCTATTGAAACTATTGAAAATTATGGTGAATTAAAAGAGAAAACAAAATCTCTTGAAGAACAAAAAAACTTAATAGATTTTTATAGAAGGTTTAATGAAAACATTTTGCAAAATCTAGCCCTTGCAGTTATAGTAATAGATAGAAAAGGAAAAATATTAGAGTGGAATAAAAAAGCAGAATTATTTTTTGACAAAACTAGAGAACAAATCGTTGGAGAAAGCACTGAAATATTAAAAGAAAAACTTGGCGTAGATGTTATAAATTCTATTGAAAGTGTATTTTTTACACGTGAAGAGATGAAAATGCCAAAATATATTATTAATCACGGTAATAACGAAAGAGTGTTTGACATTCAATTAGCTCCATTATGGAATAGAGATCTTGATGTAATAGAAGGGGTCATTGTTACATTTGATGATGTAACTGAAAATTATAAAATGGAAAAAGAAATTGCAAGAAGGGAAAAATTAGCTGCAATAGGTGAAATGACTGCACGTGTTGCTCACGAAATAAAAAATCCACTTACTATAATAGGCGGTTTTGTCAACAGAATGATGAAAAAATTGGACCAACCTGAAAAAATAAAACAATATTCACAAATTATTATGGACGAATTATCGCATTTAGAAAGTATTGTTTCAGAAATTTTAGAATTTAGCAGAGGAAGTAAAATACCTACATTTGAAATAGTAAATATAAATAAAATGATAGATGATATATTGATTATGTATCAAGATTTTTTTTACCAAAAAAATTTAGAGTTGCAATTTGAAAAAATGTTTGATAAAATAGAGGTAAAATGTGATAGAAGCCGAATTAAACAGGTATTAATAAATTTAATTAAAAATGCTATTGAAGCTACAAATGAAAAAAATTATATACATATTAAAACCGGTATAGAAAATGATTTTGTTTTTTTTCAAATTGAAAACAATGGTTCTCCAATTCCACAAGATGAGCAAAATAAAATTTTTTCACCTTTTTTTACAACCAAAGTACAGGGAACAGGCTTGGGATTACCTATTTGTAAAAAAATAATAGAAGAAGAACATAAAGGTAAACTTTATTTAGTAAAATCAGATGAACAATCAACCATTTTCCGTTTTGAATTACCGTTAAATTAAATTTTGGGAGGGGTTATATATGGCAAGAATATTGATTGTCGATGATGAAGATAATATTAGGCTACTTTTAAAGGAAGAACTAGAGGATATGGGTTATGAAGTAACCGATGCCAATTGTGCTAAAAAAGCATTGGAAATATTATCCAAAGATCAGAATTTTGACATTATTTCACTTGATATAGAAATGCCTGAAATGAATGGATTAGAATTAGCTGCAGAAATAAGAAAAAAGTATCCCGATAAAAAAATAGTATTAATGACAGCATATAGTCATTATAAAAGCGATATGGCATCGTGGGCCGCAGATGCTTATGTGGTAAAATCATTGGATTTAACAGAATTCAAAGACACAATAAATAGACTTTTACAATTATAGTGGAGGTGCTTTACATTGGATTATAAAGATACATTAAATTTGCCAAAAACGAGTTTTAAAATGAAAGCGAATTTAAAAACAAAAGAACCGGAAACACTTAAAAAATGGGAAAAAATGAATCTTGAACACTATATTAGAAAAGAAAGAGAAAATGCTCCTACATATATTTTGCATGATGGTCCTCCATATGCGAATGGCCATATTCATATTGGGCACGCTTTAAATAAGGTTTTAAAAGATATTATAATAAAGTATAAAACTATGAAAGGATATAATGCACCATATGTTCCAGGATGGGATACACATGGATTGCCAATAGAACATAAAGTTACAACCGATTTAGGTGAAAAAGCAAAAACAATGTCAAAACTTGAAATAAGGAAATTATGTGAAGATTATGCTTTAAATTTTGTAAATATACAAAAGGAAGAATTTAAAAGACTTGGTATAAGAGGAGATTGGGAAAACCCTTATGTTACATTAAAACCTGAATATGAAGCAAAAGTTTTGGAAATCCTCAAAAAAATGGTAGAAGACGGTAATGTTTTTAGAAATAAAAAACCTATATATTGGTGCCCGAGTTGTGAAACAGCATTAGCTGAAGCTGAAATAGAATATCATGATCACACATCACACTCTATATATGTTAAATTCGAGTTAGAAGATGAACCAAATACATATGTTGTTATATGGACAACAACTCCATGGACATTGCCTGCAAATGTAGCAATAGCATTGCATCCAGATTTTGATTATGTAAAAGTACAGGTAGGAAATGAAAAATGGATTTTAGCAAAAGGTCTTATGGAAAATCTACTGAATATTGCAGGTGTTAAAGATTATGAAATCTTAGAGGAATTTAAAGGAAAAGATTTAGAATACAAAAAAGCGAAACATCCATTCATGAATAGAGAATCACTAATAGTATTAGCTGATTACGTAACACTTGAAGATGGTACTGGTTGTGTTCATACTGCCCCAGGTCATGGTGCAGAAGACTATCAAACTGGGTTAAAATATAAATTACCTGTATTGTCTCCTGTAAATCACGAAGGAATATTTACAGATGAAGCAGGAAAATATAAAGGATTACATATATGGAAAGCAAATAAAATTATAATAAATGATTTAAGGGAATCCGGACATCTAATAGCTCAAACAGACATAAGGCATTCTTATCCTCATTGCTGGAGATGTAAAAATCCAGTTATATTTAGGGCAACAGAGCAATGGTTTATTTCTGTTGATAAAAATAATTTGAGAGAAAAAGCTTTAGATGAAATTAAAAAAGTCAAATGGATTCCTGACTGGGGTGAAAATAGAATAACAGCAATGGTACAGGACAGACCAGATTGGTGTATCTCAAGGCAAAGAGCCTGGGGAATTCCTATCCCTGCATTATACTGTGAGGATTGTGGTGAAACCTATATAGATCCTATTGTTATGGATAAAGTTATTGAAATAGTTGAAAAAGAGGGTACAAATGCTTGGTATGAAAGAGATGTCAAAGACTTTTTGCCAGAAGGTTATAAATGTAAAAAATGTGGTGGAACTCACTTTAAAAAAGAAGAAGATATTCTGGATGTATGGATAGATTCAGGTTCCTCGTGGGATGCTGTTGTTAATGTACGAAAGGATTTAAATAAATATCCTGTAGATTTATATTTAGAAGGCACAGATCAACACAGAGGTTGGTTCCAGAGTTCCTTATTTTTATCTGTTGCTAAAAACGGAATAGCACCATATGAAACAGTATTAACACATGGATTTATTAAAGATAAAGATGGAAGGAAAATGTCTAAATCATTAGGAAATGTAATAAGCCCATTTGACGTAATTGAAAAATATGGCGCTGATATATTAAGATTATGGGTTGCTTCAAGTGATTATAGAGGAGATATAAGGGTATCATTTGATATATTAAAACAACAAACCGAAGTATATAGAAAATATAGAAATACTATAAGATTCTTATTAGGAAATACATCGGATTTTGATCCACAAAGCGATTCTGTTCCATATGAAAAAATGGAAGAACTTGATAAATGGGCTATGATGAAGATTCACCAACTTATTGAAAAAGTTACAGAAGCTTATGAAAATTATGAATTCTTCAGGGTACATCATTTGATTAATAAATTCTGTACAGTTGAGATGAGTTCAATTTATCTTGACATTATAAAAGATAGAATATATACAGAATTGCCAAAATCAAAATTAAGAAGATCCGCACAAACAGTTATGTATGAAGCATTAGTTGTATTGACAAAATTGATGGTTCCATTGCTTGCATTTACAACCGAAGAAATATACTCTTATTTACCAACAAAAAAATATGAAACTGTACAACTTGAAAAATGGCCTGAAGTAAATATGAATTATATAGACAAAAAACTTGAAGAAAAATGGAACAAAATATTCCAGTTAAGAGAAGACGTTACAAAAGCTTTAGAAGAAAAAAGAAGAGAAAAATTTATCGGTCATCCCTTAGATGCTAAAATAATAGTTGAACCAAAATCCTCTGAATTAAAGGAAATCTTAAATGAATATGACCCATATTTTATAGCTGATTTATTTATTACATCTCAATTTGAATTAGGAACTGTTGATGAAGGATTTGAAGGGGAATATTCAAAAGTAAAAGTTGTAAAGGCAGAAGGAAAAAAATGTGAGAGATGTTGGAAAATACATCCAGAAGTTGGTAAAAACGAAAAATATCCAGATGCATGTCCTAGATGTGTAAATGTGTTAGAACAATTATAATATAAAACTCCCCTTTACGGGGAGTTTTATATTATATATATGTATTTGAAAATTCTGGATATAAATTAGAATTTTCAAAAGACATTTCTAATCCCTCTATGGTAATTTTTCAATAAATCTATTTATCTCAAAAGAATCCGTGTAAACTTTAACTTTTCCAAATTTAGATAATAATAATTTTGTTTTATCAATATTAAATTCGGTAGTTTCAAATAAAAAATGTTTTGATTTTAGAATATTCGGATAAATTAGTAACTTATAAAAAAAATCCTGGCCGTCATTACCAGCTTCTAAAGCTATTTTCGGCTCAAAATGTAAAGCTTTATTTTGGTAATAAAACTCACTTTCAACATAAGGTGGATTTGATATTATAAAATCCACCTTATTAATTATATCATATTCCACACTTTCAAAAATATTACTTTTAATAAAAATGATATTAGTATTATGTTTTTTAGCATTTATTTTCGCTACGTTTAAAGCATCTTCAGATATATCACATGCATAAATTTCTATATGAGGTAATTCCTTCTTCAAAACGATAGGGATTATCCCACTTCCAGTTCCAATATCAAGAATATATTTGTAATTATTTTTTTTTATTATATTTATCGCAATTTTAACCAAATCTTCAGTTTCAATCCTTGGTATTAAAACTCTCTCATCAACATAAAAATCATATCCATAAAAAATTACATTATTGGTAATATATTCTATTGGATAATCTTCAAATATTATTTTACTTATTTTTTCCAGTAATTCTCTAGAAATAACAAAATCTTTTTCAATCAAAATACTTGATATATTTATATTTTCAATTTTTGAAATTATTTTAGCAACAAAAAAGAGGGGATTATTAATCCCCTTTTCAATAAATATATTTTTGTACTTTTTTATAAACTCTCTTAATGTCATATTCCCAGAATAGTTCTAACTTCATCAGATGCCTTTGATGGATCCCATGGAGGATCAAAAGTTAACTCAACATTAACGCTCTTAACTCCTTCAATAGATCCAACCTTATTTTTTGCATCTTCTGTAATAAATCCTGCCAATGGACACATTGGTGTGGTTAATGTCATTAATACATGTACATTATTTTCTTCATCTATATTAACATCATAAATAAGCCCTAAAGAAACAACATCAAAACCAATCTCCATATCATATACATTTTTCAAAGCATTCATAACATCTTCTTTAGTTACCACTTTTTTCATCTCCTTTAAAAAATTTAGAGTTTATAATAATTTCAGAATTATTTTTAAATTTCTCAAATTCTGTGGTTATTAATTTATTAAACAATTGCTTTGCCTTTTCATCTTTAATATTTTCAATAATTTTTTGTTTTGCTTCTTCAAGAGTCATTTGTTTTTTAGGATATTTTTTTTCTATTTTTATTAATGAAAAATAATTTTCATTGTATTTCATCGGCTTCAAAATAGCTCCTGGAAATGAAGTCCTTATGGTATTTACTAAATCATTGTTATTATTTTCAATATCTATTTTAATTTCTGTTGCTTCATTTGAAGATATTTTTTTATTATAAATATCATCAAACATATAATATCCATCAATTATTTTTTGATACGCTAAGGATGCATCATCTGACGTTTTAAAAAACACAAGTTTTAAATCTGCAGATTGTGGAGTATAATATCTATTTTTATTTTTAGAATATTCTGTTTCTATTTCTTTTTCTGAAACATCTACATTACTTAACAAATATTTATATATTTCCGAAATAGCTTTCTGATAAAGTTTCTTATGATAAATATTATATATATATTGCTCTTTGTTTTCAAAACCCTTTGATATTAAATATAACAATATATCATTTTCAGATAAGTTTGATGATAAAAAAATTTCATTTATTTGATTTTTTACATCATTAAAAAGCTGATCTTTATTTAAATTTAACCCTTTAACTTTCTCTGTAAATTGAATAAATAAGATTTCTCCAGCTAATTTATCCAGTATCGATTTTTCATATTTTTGAATAACCATATTCCCTTCTGTTGTTCCAACTAAAATTTTATAAAAATTATTGTTTATATTATTTAAATTTCTTAAAATTTCAACAGTTTTTGCTTGAGATTGAAAATAATTATAATCAATATTTTCTGTGTTAATTATCGATATAGTTTGAGCATTAAGTTCCTTATATTTTACAATACCAAAAGATATAAAAGCTGATACTAAAATTAGAAAAAACAAAATATTTTTTTTCATTTTTTCTCCTCCCTATTTCCCTTATTTTTATAATTTTGTATAAATTCTTTTGATGCCATAAAAAGTAATGAATCTATATTCAAATTATTTTTAACATAAAAATATATCAAATGGGTTAAAAATTGAATATGATATTTTTCATTACTTATTTCATTTTCCAGATTATTTAAATCTTCTTTTATTAACTTAAAAATATCCTGTTTTTCAAAAGGATCAAATTTTACAGCTAACGAATTTTCTATTAATCTTCTTAAATTCATCAAAGGTGGCATCCCTGGATTATATTCACCTATCTTTGAAAAGTTTTTCTTTCCCTTTTCTTTTGCTTTTAATTTTTCCCATTGTTCATACGAATATTCCCCAGTATTTTCAAAAACATGTGGATGTCTTCTAACTAATTTTTCATTTAAATTATTTAAAACGTCACTTATATCAAAATTTCCATTTTCCTTTGCTATTTGAGAATGAAAAACAACCTGCAATAAAACATCTCCTAATTCTTCTATAAAATGTTTTTTATCATTACTATCAATTGCATGAATCAATTCATATGCTTCCTCTATTACATAAGGTTTTAAACTTTCATGAGTTTGTTTTCTATCCCATGGACACCCATCCTCAGATCTCAATGTTTCCATAATTTCAAGTAATTTTTCAAAATAATCTTTTGCTAATTTATTATCTTTCATACTATCCCCTTTCACAATATTCCTATTTTCATTAATCTCATATAATTAAATTCATTTTTATCAAAAGATATTTCATTATCTATTAACAAATTTCTTATTGGCTTAAATGTAATTCTATAAAAATCTTTTATACCATACTTTTTTATCTTTTCAATATGTTCTTTTGTTGGATATCCCTTATGCTTTTGAAAATTATATTCAGGAAACTCTTTATCTAATTCAAACATTAATCTATCTCTATAAACCTTCGCTAAAATAGATGCTGCACCTATTATTTTTGATTTTAAATCCCCTTTCACTATACATTCATAATTTTTTATATCAAGCTTAAAATTTTTCCCATCTATAATAATATGCTTATCATATAATTCGAAATCTTTTAGAACTCTTTTAATACCAAGAGTGGTCGCAGAAAATATATTATATAAGTCTATCTCCTCTGGAGTGGCTAATTTTATAGAATATTTGAAATTATCTATAATTATTTTAAACGCTTCTTCTCTTTTCTTTTCAGACATTTTTTTAGAATCATTTGAAATTTTATTCAGCAAATTCAATTGATCTTCATTTTCAACTAATATTGCACCAACCACCACCGGACCTGCCAGCGGTCCTCTTCCTGCTTCATCCACTCCAATAATTTTACCATATTTTTTTAAATATTCTAAATCCATTCTTTCACTCCTTATTTATATAGCTCGTCCAAAAAATCTATTTTTTATTCATAAAAAATCTAAATCTTAAATATTATCACATATTATTATTACAAAAAAATATGAAAAAAATCCTACCATTTATGATAAAATTAAATATCAGGAAAATTATTTCACAGGAGGGAACAAAATGGATTTTTCAAAAAGAATTCTAAATATGCAAGCATCACCTATCAGAAAATTAATTCCTTATGCTGAAGCAGCAAAAAAATCAGGGAAAAAAGTATTACATCTCAATATAGGACAACCAGATTTAGAAACACCAAAAGCTTTTTTTAACTATATTGAAAAACACAAACCAGAAATTGTTGCCTATACACATTCAGCTGGATTATATGAATTAAGAGAAGCTTTTTCAAAATATTATAATGAAAACAATATTCCTTTTTCTCCTGAAGATATTATAGTAACAAATGGAGGAAGTGAAGCTATTATATTTGCATTAGCTGCCATTGCTGATCCTGGTGATGAAGTTATTGTAATTGAACCTTTTTATGCAAACTATAGAGGTTTTGCTGAAATGATAAACGTAAAGTTGGTACCCGTTAGAGCTTTGCCTGAAACAGGCTATGCTGTGCCTTCAACTGAAGAGTTTGAAAAAGTTGTATCATCAAAAACTAAAGCTATAATTTTTTCAAATCCTTCAAATCCAACTGGCGCTGTATATTCTGAAGAAGAGTTAAAAAGAATTGTGGATTTCGCCAAAAAATATGATTTATATATCATTTCAGATGAAGTATATAGAGAATTTACATTTGATGGAACAAAACACATTTCTACAATGGCATTCGGAGAATATGATAGAACAATAGTTGTAGATAGCATTTCAAAAAGATACAGCGCATGTGGAGCAAGAGTTGGCGTTTTTGCAACAAAAAATAAAGATTTATACAATCAGGTAATAAAAATGGCTCAATCGAGACTATGCCCTCCTATGATTGCACAACTTGGAACAATTGGATTACTTGAAATGGATAAATCATATATAGAAAAAGTATATAAAGAATATGATAAAAGAAGATTGTCTGTTTATAATGAATTATTAAAAATAGACGGAGCTATATTTGAAAAACCCAAAGGAGCATTTTATGTATCTGTAAAACTACCAATAAATAATAGCGAAAAATTCGTTAAATGGATGCTTACAGATTTCAGCATTGATAATACAACAGTAATGGTAGCACCATTATCAGGCTTTTATGCTACGGAAGGCTCCGGAACCCAAGAAATCAGAATAGCTTATGTATTGGATAGTGAAAAATTAAAATTTGCAACACACATATTAGCCGAAGCTGTAAAAGCTTATAATAACAAAAAGTAGGTGATATTTTGAAAAATGAAATAATAAGAGCAATTGACTATTTAGAAAAAAAAGGACTTATAAAAGGAACATGGGGAAATTTGAGTGTAAAAGTAGATAATAAAATATTTATCACACCATCTGGTGTCCCATACGATATCCTTAAAGAAGAGGATATATCTGTTTTAGATTTTGAAACGGAAAAGCATATAGAAGGATTAAAACCATCAAGTGAAAAAGCCTTACATATAGAAATATACAAAAATTTCCCTGAAATAAAAGCCGTAGTACATACTCATAGTTTATATGCTTCAATATATTCAGCACTTCGTAAAACTGTTCCATGTTATATTGAAGACCAGGCGCAAATAATAGGTGGAGAAATTCCAGTAGCAGATTACAAACTTCCTGGAACTCTGGATTTGGCAATTGAAGCTGTTCGAAAATTCAAATTAGGTGTATATGGAATTTTACTTGCAAATCACGGAATTGTTTCAATTGGCAGAAATTTAAAAGAAGCTTTAATTGCTGCTGAAATAATTGAAAAAAGCGCTAATATAGCATATCATGTTGAATTGATGGGAAAAGGTCATACTCTATCTGAAGAAGATATTAAGTGGATGAGAAATCTGTATATAGCATCTTATAGCAAAAATATATAAAAGTTTGAATTTAAAGTAAATATATTTTTGCAAAAGAATAAAATATATGGTATAATTTTATTATAAAAAAAAGGGGGTATTTTTATGAGAAGTTTAAAAACACAAATGATATGGATAATAATTTTGATATCGTTGCTTCCTATGCTTATATTTACCGTTATAAGTACATATCAAAATTATAACAAAACTTACAATAATATCACAGGGCATTTGAAATCTACTACAAAAAATCGAGCAGAAGTTTTAAAAACCTACTTTAAACCTATTTTTGATATGGCTAATATGTTGTCTGATGATGCTAATGTAAAAGGTTCATATGATAATAAACATGAAGAAAAAACGTGGATGTTGAAGAATTTTGATAATATTGTAAAAAAATACAATAATTTTAGTGCGGTATATATAGGATTAAAAGATAAAACAATGTTGGTGAAACCCGATGCTGAATTACCGGCAGGTTATGATCCAACACAAAGACCATGGTATAAAGCAGCAATGAATAAACCTGGAGAAGTTGTTGTTTCTGAACCATATGCAGATGCATCGAGCGGGGATATATTAATAACAGTATCTAAAACAATAAAAAATAATTCCGGAGAAATAATAGGGGTCTTAGGTATAGATTTATCTATTAAGAATTTAGTAGATTCATTTTTGGGAGATCAATTGTTTGAAGAAGAAACTCCATATATAGTCAATGAAAAAGGGATTACTTTAATTCATGAAGATTCTGACAAATGGGGAGTAGACGTTAGCTCAATGGAATTTTTCACCAATGCAACTGACCAAAATGGTATAGTAGAATATACTTATAATGATATTACTAAACTCGCTTTTTATTATAAAATACCTGAATTAGGTTGGACAGTTTACGATGCAATACCAAAATCGGTAATTCAAAATCAGGTATGGAAGCAAACATACATTTATATAATAGTATTTGGGATTATAATAATAGCAGCATTTGTAATAGGTATAATGTTTGTAAACAATGTTGTTGTAAAACCTATTTTAATAATGTCTGATGATATGAAAAAAGTTGGAGAAGGAGATTTAAACGTTTCTGTAGATCTTAAATCTTCTAATGAATTAGGAGATTTAGCAAATATAATGAATAAAACTATTTCTTCTTTAAGATTATTAGTAGAAAAGGTGAAAAAATCATCAGAATTATTGATTGAAACATCAGATGATGTATCCAGTTCTATAGAGAAAAATGTAAAATTAAATGAAAGCATTTATTTAGAAATAGACGAAATTAATTCCAAAATACAAGATGCTTCTTCTTCATTAGAAGAAACAACTGCTGGAGTAGAGGAAATAGCAGCTGCAGCTCAAAGTGTTTCAAAATCCACACAAGAAGTCATGGAAAGTTCCTCTGAAGTATTAGGATTAGCTAAAAATGGAACTAAAAATATAGAAGAGGTAAAAGAAAAGATAAATAATGTAAATGAAAAAGCAAAGGAAAATGCCAAAACAGTAAAATCTTTAGCAAATGAAACAGCAAATATTCAAGAAATTGTTGAAACGATTAATTCAATAACCGAACAAACAAATTTATTGGCATTAAATGCTGCTATTGAAGCCGCAAGAGCTGGAGAAGCTGGAAAAGGTTTTGCTGTTGTTGCTGATGAAATAAGAAAATTAGCTGAAGAATCTAAAAAAGCAACAGAAGAAATTGCCATAATATTAGGTAAAATTCAAGAAAGTGCAAAGGAAGTTGATCTTGAAACAGAAAATGTTGTCAAAAGCATAACAGAAACAAATGAAATGGTATTTGAAATTGCTAATCAATTTGAAAGTATCACAGGAAAAATTGAGCAAATTTCTATGATGATCGATAATACTGCAGCATCAGCAGAAGAACAGACGGCTTCAACAGAAGAAATAGCAGCTGCAGTTGATACAGCAAACAAGGCTGTTTTAAGTGTTTCTGAAGATGTAACTAATTTTAAAGATGAAATATCCGAACAAAAAAAGGATTTTGTTAAAGTATCAATAGCGGCTAAAGAATTATCAAAATTAAGTGAAGAATTAGAGAGTTTAATAAAACAATTTAAAGTTTAACATAAAAAAGAGTGGCAAAGCCGCTCTTTTTTAATTAAATATAATAGAATCAAATTTAATAACAATTATTTATTTATTCAAAAAAATAAAACTAACATAAATCAAGAGGAGCTTAGCTCCTCTTGATTTATGTTAGTAATTTTAACAATTCTATGTAATTAGAAACCTTTTTACAGTTTAGTTCAGAATGATTGTTGTGAGGATCATAAAGAATAAAATCCATACCAGCATTTTTAGCTCCAATATAATCAGAATCAGGATTATCTCCAATATATACTGAACTTTTTATCGAAACGCCTGATAATTTTTCAGCCTCATAAAAAATCAATGGATCAGGTTTTGGCTTTCCAACTTTTTCCGAAGTTAATATAAATTCAAAATATTTTTCTAAATTTAATGCTTTGCTTCTACCCTTCTGTACCTTTTCAACACCATTGGTTATTGCAGCCATTCGTTGATTGAAACTTTTTAATTCTTCTAACAAATCTTTTGCTCCTGGTAAAAAGAATCCTAAATTTGATAAGTTATCTAAATAAATTTCTGAGGCTTTTTTGAATTCTATAGTTGAATTATAACCTATATTATGGAAAAATTCTTTAAATCTTTCAATAACAATAATTTCTTTAGGATATTTCTTTTCAGAAAATAATTTCCACCATTTTTCATTAATAGGTTTGTAAATTTCCAGGTATTCTTCACGCGGTTCAATGGAGAAATGCTTTAACGTATTAAATAAAGCTATTTTCTCTGATTTTTCAAAATCCAATATAGTATGATCTAGATCAAAATAAACAATTTCGTATTTCATATTTTACTCCTTTCTTATAATAAAATAATAAAATGAATTTTTTAAATGTCCGTATTCTAAAAGATTAAATTTAGCATATTGAATATATTCAAGTGGTTTTCTAATCATTGAAGAACCGACAATTGGGTAAGTTAATATATTTGTTAAATAAAGCAAAAAATCTTTTAAGATATTACCTGTTAACCCATGTTCTACAAATATTCCCATTCCACCGGTTTTTAAAATTTTTTTCACTCTTCCCATAGATTTATATGGATTTTTTACAGAACAAAAAACATCTATTGATAATACCGTATCAAATGTGTTATCATCAAACGGAAGGTTTTCAACACCAGACTTTACAAAGTCTAAAGTTAAATCTTTTCTTTTTTTTGCTTTTTCCTTTGCTATTTCCAGCATCTTTTCGCTTTTATCTATAAGTACAACATGAGAGCCTTCTGGATAATATTTTATATTATTACCAGTTCCAACTGCAAGATCCAGAGTATACCCATTTATTAACGGAACAAACCTTCGCCTGAATTTATCAATGGTATTCTTTTCTAATGGTTCAAGCAACTTATCATAATATTTTGCAAAGAAATCATATCTTGTCATATAATCACCTCAAGACAATTATAACATATTTTATTTTTCTATGGAGGGATAGAATGAAAATAGATATATATGGAGCTTTATTTTATGATATGTATATATTCGGAGAAAAAGTACATGAAGTTAAAATATTCGAAATGCCAGGAGGGTCGGGTTTTAATATTGCATATACATTATATAAATTAGGACATAATGTGAAATTCAATTCCTTTATAGGTTATGATAGAAGAGGCAAGCATTTAAGAAGTATTATACCATTTAAAAATTTAGAGGAAAAGAAGAAAAACACAGCATTGTTTATAAGCAAAAACGAAATACCAGTTGCCATAGAAAGATCAATAAATGATTGTAATTTTAAAGAATTAAAAAAAGAAGCTGATATAGCTATTATAACTACAGAATTATCTTTAAAAACTTTAGAAAAAATAAACAAATTAAATTATCAGCATATATTTCTCGATATAGGGCCAAGACCTTTTATATTAAAACAAGCTATCTCTATATTTAATAATGCATTTATAATCGGAAATGAACAAGAGTGCAGATTCAAAAAATGTAATTTAACAAAATTGGGCATGAAAGGCATACTTTATAATAATAAAAAATATAAAAGTAATGGCAAAAAAGCTATGTATAGTACAGGTTTAGGAGATATTTTTGATGCACTTTTTATTCATTATCTTTTTGAAACTAAATCATATGAAAAAGCAATAATAAATTCTATTAAAAAGACCGAAAAAGTGCTTGATATTCCCGGTCCTTATAACAAGATTAATCATATTTTTTTCAAAAGCACACCTTAGATGTTATACGCTTACAGCGGGTAATTGGAATAAATAATTTTTAATATTATAAATCCTTTCCCCTTAGATTTTTTATTCTAAAAAATCTAAGCGTGAGTGAAATCCGCCAACAGGATGTTTTTTTGAGTGAAGCTTTTTCATGGATGAAAAATGGATGAAAAATCGATGCGACGGTTGAGCATGAATAATTTTAAGGATAATCGCTGCCTGAGTGAATTCGACTTTTTAGACATCGTAATTTATATACTATGCCCTTAACATAAACTTTTAAGTGAAAAAATTGTGGAATAATCGTTCATTGTGTAGAATTTTTCAAATGATAAGTTTTTAATTTTCAAATTTATTTTTATGTTAAATTTTATTGTTTCTATAGCACTTTTTATTTTCTTAAGTTCTTCAATAGAATAATCAACAGGTTTATAATACCCTAAAGTAATATGTGGGATTAAAATTTTATTTAAAGGAAAAATTTTTTCAATTTTATTATATATATTCATTAATAATAAATAATCTTTTTTATTCGCTGGAATAAATTGAATACCTATAGCAGAACCTCCATGAAATAAACCGATAGATTTAAAAGATATAATTTCGTTTTTCAAAACGCAAAAGTTTTCAATAAATATTTTTTTTATATTTTTTTCTGTTTCTTTCATACACTTTACAACATTTTTATACGTAAAAGAATTACATAAATCATGAATAGTTATATGAAATGTATCAGCATTCAAAGGTAAAGCTAATATTTCTCCAACCTTTGAATATAAAATTTTCTGAATTTCCTTTATAATTTTAATATCATTTTGTTCTATAAATATCAAAATAGTATTTCCTATAAATCTAATATATTTACCCTCCAAATTTACCTTCAATTTAATCCCATCTATAACTTGCCAGTTTTTTATTAATTTATCCAATAATATTTTATTAATGCTTTCCTGATAGTTAATATATTCTGTATAGTCCATAAGCAATCCTCCTTTGTAAGGATTTTAACATATTTTAAGAATTATGTACACCTCTAAAAACATGAATAAATTATTAATATCAAACTATAAAAAGTTGTTATTGATTGTAAATGGTTATAATACTATTTGAAAGCGGTTTCATAAAATGGTAGTATACAACAGAGGCTAAATGCCTGAATTTTATAAAGGGGGGAAAGGTATGAAAAAGATTTTAGTAACATTACTGATAGTTTCTCTTATGATTATAGGTTTTAGTGTTGAAACGTTGGTAGTATCTTCAAGATTGTGGACTCCGCCAACAGAGAAAGAGTTTATAATTAACGAAATTATTAAACCTTTTGAAGATATGTATGGTGTAAAAGTAAAATTCCAAACTATGGATGATCAAAGTATTTTGGATCAAATTGATGTTCAAAGAAAAACAAATAATGTTACAACAGATGTAATAATTTTATATGCATCAAATATGCCAAAAGCTGTAGATAGAGATTACGTTTATGATTTAACACCTTTTATTAAAAAATGGAATGATAGAACATTCTCAAAAGGTTTCGACTCAATGACAGTATTTAATGGTCACAGGTATTTTCTACCAGTTGGTGCTGATGTATATCTAACTTTAATTAACAAAAAAGCTTTAAAATATAAACCAGAATATATAGATGTAGAAAATATAACATGGGAACAATTAGCAGAATGGGCAAATTTAGTGGCAAGAGCAGAAGGCGAAGGGAAATTTGCAGTTACTGGTGTTCCAATGAAATCTCTTATATATCAAATAGGAGCAATAGCATTATCTTATGGTGCTGATTGGCCAAATTTGGATACACCAGGTTCAATGGCTGCATGGTATTTATTGTACAAAATGAAAGATGCATTTTCACCAGCAATAAAAACTTATGATGATACAAGACCACCTATGAAAAGAGAAGAAACCTGGATGACAGTTGCTCATTCAGCTCGTGTAGGAGAAGTATTTAAAAGTAATCCAACCCAATTTATCGTAGCCCCAGTTCCTAAAGGACCAGCAGGAAGAGGTTCAGTTGCAGGAACAAGTGGATTTGCAATTGTAAAAGGAACAAAACATTTTGATTTAGCATTAAAATTTTTAGAATATATGACAAGACCTGATGTAATGTTAAAAGCAAGCAAGGGTACGGGTGGATTTATACCTCCAGTTGACGAAGCTATTGAATATCTGGGAAATAACCCGGAAGATCTTATAATAAAAAATGCAGTTAAAGTTTTAAATGAAGGCGTATTAGCTTATATTGAACCTATATGGAAAGATTGGGGACAGGTAAAATTAGTTTATGATGATTTATTCAAAAAGATGATTTTAGAAGACAAAAAATTTGAACCGGATTTAATGGAAATATATCAATTTAAAATTGATGCTATGAGAAAATAATTGATAATTTTTTAGTGGGGCGTTCTAAGAGCGCCCCTTTAATAAAGGGGTGATTCTTTTGAAAAAAGCTTTAGAAAAAAAATGGATTCCCTATATTTTGATTGCTCCAACTATCATATTTTATATTGTTTTCTGGTTAAGACCTGTTTTAACTGCAATAATATATAGTTTTTTTGATGAAAATAATATATTTACTCTAAATAATTATATTACTATTTTTAAAGATCCATTTTTTAATCAGGCTATAACAAATACAAGCATTTTTGTTTTGATTTCGGTAACTTTAGAATTCATAGTTGCCTTTTTATTAGCTTTAATAATAAACAAAAAATTTTTTGGTTCTCAGGTTTTATTATCAATAGCACTTATTCCTATGGCTTTACCAGCAGTAGCCGTAGGCGCAATGTGGTCAAGTGGTTTTGCATCATATGGATGGGTAAACAGTATTTTATATCATCTTGGTATTATAGATGCAAACCAAAAAATAGTTTTTTTAGCTGGAAGTGATTTTCAATCTTTAATGTTAATTATTTTAATTGATGCATGGCAGGTTATACCATTTATGATGGTTATACTTTTAGCTGGATTACAAAATATTCCTAAAGAATCGATTGAAGCAGGATATATTTTTGGAGGTACAAAATTTACTGTTTTAAGAAAAATTACTATGCCAATGTTAAAATCAAGCATTCAAACTGCATTAATATTAAGAATAATATCTGCAATCCAAGTATGGTTAATAATAGTAATGATATACGGTTATAGAAGAATTCCTGTACTTCTGGAAGAAGTTGTTTTTTATAAAGAGCAAGTGCTGGGGTTCTACAGGGTAGCTCTTGCCTATTCTGTCATAGTATCAGTTGTAGTTTCTGCTGTTTCAATAATTTATTTGAAAGTTTCAGGTGCCTTCGAGAAGGAGGGAATTTAAATGAATTCAAAACAATCATATAAAAAGATCCTTTCAACTACTATATTTTATATAATTATTGCAGGAATTATTATGATTATAATAACCCCAATATATTTTTTATTTACAATCTCACTTATGTCAGATCAGGAAGCGTATGATTGGCCTACAAGACTGGTTCCTTCTTTTTTTAATCATTTTCGACTTGAATTATCAAAACCTAAATTATCAGAAAATGATAAGTATATTATAAGTATATACAGCCCGGTAAAAAAGAAATATATTACACTACTTGAAACAAATGATTTTGCCAAATTACAAACATTTATAAGAAGAAAAACGAACAGCCTGATAAAAAAAGAAAATTTTGATAAACAATTAAAAAAATTAAAAGATCTCTCAGAAAAAAATCCTGAAAAGATAGAAAAAGTTTTATCTGAAAGAATTAATTTAAATAAAAAGCTGAACATTTTAAATGTAGAAATTGGAAGATTAATGGAAAAAATTGATATGGCAGAAAAAATCGGTGGAATGGATGAATTAATTAAGCAGTTAAAAAATGAGATTGAAATTAAAAATAATGAAATAAATAAAATAGAAAAATTACTGGAAGAAAATGAAAAAAATTTTGACAAATTAGGAACTGTACATTTTACAATTTCAAAAAAATTATTGGATAATTATATTACATTTTTTAGAGTTACAAGCGATGCTATTCCTGCTTTAATAAGAAGTATAGAAGTGGCCTTCCTTACAGTTTTAATTTCTTTAACTATTGGTGGAATGGCTGGATATGCTTTTGCAAGATACTATTTTAAAGGAAAAAATTTATTGAAATTAAGCGTACTATTTGTCAGAATGTTTCCAGGAATTTCTATAGCAATGCCTATGGTAATTATTTTAATAAACATGGGATTTTATGATAAACCTATTGGATTATCATTAGTATATTCAGTTGGACAAATAGGAATGACAATATGGATTACAGCAAGTATATTTATGGGAATTTCTGTCGAATTGGAAGAAGCAGCTATGGTATTTGGGACATCACGATTCGGAGCATTTATGAAAATAACCTTACCTCTGGCTTTACCAGGATTGGCAGCAAGCGCTATGTATGCTTTTATTGGCAGTTGGGCGGAAACTGCTCAGGCCATTGTTTTAACCCAATTTAATCCTACATTTCCGGTAGTTGTTTATCAAACACTGGTTGGAGCAAAAGGATTAATAAATTTAAGCGCCGCAGGTGGAGTATCGTTAGCTTTACCAGCAATCATCTTTACATTGATTATTAGAAAATATATACTTCAAATGTGGGGCGGAGTTAGAGTATAAAAATATAAGGGGAGATGAATATGGCTACATTAAAACTTATAAATTTATCCAAAAAATATGGAAAAAGTGTTTGGGGTGCAAAAAATGTAAATTTAGAAGTCAATCATGGAGAATTTGTTGTATTTTTAGGACCTTCTGGTTGTGGTAAAACCACTACACTGCGTATGATTGCAGGCTTAGAAGAAGTTACAGAAGGAATGATTTTAATAGATGATAAAGATGTGACTTTTTTGGAACCTCGCAAAAGAGAAGTCAGTATGGTATTTCAAAGTTATGCTGTATGGCCTCATATGACAGTGTATGAAAATATAGCTTTTCCTTTAAAATTAAAAAAAGAATCTAAAGAAAAAATAGATTCAATTGTAAATGAAGTTGCTGAAATGGTTAAAATAAAAGAATATTTAAAAAGATATCCAAGACAATTATCGGGTGGGCAAAGACAAAGAGTGGCATTGGCTCGTGCGTTAGCGGTAAAGCCTAAAATCTTTCTAATGGATGAACCTTTATCTAATCTAGATGCTAAATTAAGAGTAAAAATGAGAACAGAGCTTAAAGCTATTCATAACAAAACAGGAGCTACAACTATCTTTGTAACTCACGACCAATCAGAAGCTTTATCTATGGCTGATAGAATTGTTGTTATGAGAAATGGTCATATAGAACAGGTTGGAAATCCAGACGACGTATATTTTGATAGCGAAAATACTTTTGTAGCTGGCTTTATTGGAACACCACCAACAAATTTTTTTAAAATGGAAATAAAAACAGAAAATGGAAAAACTATATTTTTTAATGAAAATCTTAAATTTACCTTATCAGAAAAAATAAAAGATTTGTTAAAAAATTATAATAAAAGCAAAATTATATTGGGTATTAGACCGGAAAGTTTTAAAATAGAAGAAAATAAAAATAAAGCACATTTTACGGAAAAAATTTTAGTTGTAGAACCACAAGGATCACATCAGATTATAGCACTTGAAATAGGAGAGCAAATAATAAAAATCATAGCTCCAGCCTTTCCAAAATACAAAGCAAACGAAATAATAAATATTAGTTTTGATGAAGACAGAATAATGCTTTTTGATATTGAAACAGAAAAAAGGATAAGGAGATGAAAAAATGAATATAGCATTATTACATTATCGTGGCGGATTAATGGATGGTGTTTCACTTGAAATGGAAAAGTGGAAAGCTGTTCTTGAAAACCTTGGTCATAAAGTTGATATTGTAGCAGGGAATGAAAACGAAGGTGTGGATATTACTATAAAGGAAATAGGTTTTGAAACATCAGATTATAAACTAATAAACAAAAACGCCTTTGAAAAATTGGAAGATTTTTCTAAAGAAGAATTAATATCTAAAATAGAAAATAATAGCGAAAAAATTTTAAAAATCTTTAATGAAAAACTGGACAAATATGATGTTATAATGCCGAATAATATATGGTCACTGGGGGCATATTTACCTGTTGCAATAGCATTAAAAAATTATGCAGATATACATCCTGAAAAAATTTTTATATCACATCATCATGACTTCTGGTGGGAAAGAGAATATTTTTTAAAAACTACCTTAAAAGAAATAAAGAATATGTTAATTGAATATTGCCCACCTGTGGGAAAAAATATAAAGCATATGGTTATTAACAGTCTGGCCCAAAAAGAATTAAATCTAAGAAAAAATGTAGATTCAACAATAGTTCCAAATGTTATGGACTTTGAATCTCCGTTTGAAGTAAGTATAGAATTAAATAAAAAAATAAGAAAGCAATTTAATATATCATCTGGAAGTATAGTTTTCTTACAGGCAACAAGAATTACAAGAAGAAAAGCAATTGAACTTGCAATTGATCTTATCGAAAAATTTAAATATAAAGCTAAAAATTATATTGGTAAAACTTTATATAACGGCGAAAGTTTTGATGGAAATGTATATTTAGCTTTTTCTGGAATGAGTGAAGATGATAATTATAAAAATGAATTACTCGAAAAAGCCATTAAATCAAATATTAATATAATAGATATGTATTCTTCTGTTGAAAAAGGTATTTTAAGTTTTTGGGATTTATATAGTGTTTCTGATATAATAACATATCCTTCAATACTAGAAGGGTGGGGGAATCAACTCTTAGAAGCTATAATTTCAAAAAAACCTGTTGTATTATTTGAATACGAAATATTCTTAAAAGATATAAAATCTTCTGGTTTAGAATACATAAATTTGGGTAGTAAATTTATGAAAAAAGGTAATTTAGTAGAAATTGAAGAAAACACTTTAAATCAGGCTGTTGACAGAACAATAAAAATTCTATTTAATAAAAATGAATATTATAATTTAATAAATAAGAATTTTGAAATTGGAAAGAAAAACTATAGCTTTAAAACATTAGAAAAAATAATAAAAGAACTATTATCTACAATATAGAGGTGAAAATATGGCAACAATAGATGAGGTTGCCAAATTAGCTGGTGTATCTAAAGCAACCGTATCAAGAGTTATTAACAATAGTGCAAATGTTAATGAAGAAACAAGAGCAAAGGTTTTATCTGCCATAGAAAAATTAAAGTTTAAACCAAAATTTTCTGCTAAAGCTTTGGCTAAAAGCAAAAAACAATTTAATATTGCAATTTGCTTGGGAAAAAGAATGGAATTAATAAAAGATTCAACAGATGAAATAGGGCAATTTTATGGAATTATATTGAAAGAAATAAAAGGAATGGCAACATTTTATGGCATTAATGTTAAAGAAATAATTCTGGAAAATCCTGAAGAAAATTTTGATGGATATATACTTGTTGGTGGTGATGTAACAAAAAATATTTTAGAATTATATAAAAATTTCAAAAAACCATTAATATTATTAGATCATTATATACCGGGTGAAAAAATTGACAGCATATTACCTGATAGTTTTAGTGGAGCCTTTTATGCAGTAAATTATTTGATAAAAAAAGAGATGAAAAAAATTGTTCATATACACGGTCCCTTAAACTCGTACGGCTTTAGAAGTCGTTATAATGGTTATACAGAAGCTATGATGCTTTCTAAATTAAAACCTATATATTACGAATATGATGATGTAAGGAATAATATGGATGAAGTTATAAAACTATTAATAAAAAATAATGATATGCCTCAGGCTATATTTGCATCAAACGACATTACAGCTATTAGAGTAATTGAAGAATTAAAAAAATATAATATAAAAATTCCAGAAGATATCTCTGTTGTAGGGTTTGATGACATACCAAAAGCAAAAAAATATAAACTTACAACTGTTAAAGTATATAAACAGGAAATGGGAAATGTTGCTTTTAAACGTTTATATGAATTAATGCTCGGAGAAAATACACATCCTATAAGAATGTCGTTATTTACAGAATTCATAAAAAGAAAAAGTAGCAAATAACCAGAAACGTAGTTTCTGGTTATTTTTTTACTCTTTTCAAAAACTATTGGGAAATATGTTAGCAAATACAAATCTTTGATATCAAAATATTCAATATAAAATTATTAATTATCAATATTTAAGCAATTTTAAGGTATAATATATTTAGAATACTTTTAATTATGAGGTGATGGCATGAAAACTCTGGGTAATTTTATTATTAAGCACTCAAAAAGCATATTTATATTTTTCTCCATATTAACAATAATATTTGTTGCATTGGCAGTTACACTTCAGATAAGACCAGGATTTCTGGATTTGCTTCCGGATAATGATCCATATGTAAAAGTATACAAAGATGCTACAAAAAGTTTTAAAAGTGTAGATAGCGTAATAATCGGAATTGAAGGAAAAAGAGAAAATATAATTTCTTATGTTGAAGATATATCGGAAAAATTAAAAGGCATGGATCATATTGATGCTATTTATTATAAAAATCCAGTTGATTTCATTTCAAAAAATATTTTTTTATTATCTCCAGATGAAGAGCAGGATTTTTTAAAAAAGTTATACACATCATATGACCTTACAAGTTTTTTTGAAGCCCTAAATGTTATGTTCAAAGAACCCGAAAATGGTTATAAAATAACAGAGCAGGATAGAAAGCAATTTGAATATCTGTTAAAATCAATGTATGATTTATTTAATGAAATAGAGAATGGTAATGAAGAAAAAATACAAGAAAAATTTTTTAATATGCTGTTTGGTGAAAAATATTTAATAACAAAAGATGGAACTTTTGGTTTGATTATTATACGCCCTTCAATTAGTTCTAATGATATAAAAAAGGTTGTTACTCTTGTGAATTCCATAGAAAAAAATGTTAAAAAAGAAGCTAAAAAATTTAACGTAAAGGCTGGATTAACAGGAACACTGGTTATTGCAAGAGACGAAATGATTGTAACAGAAAGAGATATGGCAGTAGCAACATCTGTATCATTAATATTAATAATAACAATTTTTTTATTGGGATTTAGAAGCATAAGATATATGTTATTATCTGTTATTCCTCTAATTTTAGGAATTATATGGGGTATGGGATTTACAAAAATTACTATTGGGTCATTAAATATTATGACAATAATGATGGGAGCAATTTTAGCTGGTCTGGGAATTGATTATTCCATACATATAATATCTTTATTTATAGAATTAAGAAATGAAGGTTTATCAATAGTAGAATCAATAAAAGGGATATTTGAAAAGAATGTCAGAGGTATAATAGCTGGAGCAGTAACAACGGCAATTGGAATGGGAATTTTTTCAATAAGTTCATTTCCTGGATTTAAGGAATTTGGTATAGTATTATCTTCAGGAATAATTTTTACATTATTAGCAGCAATTTTTATACTAACAATATTATTAAAAACATTTGGAAATAAATATAAAAATCCAGGAACCATTTTTGTCATAGACTATGACATAAAAAAGTATAGAAATATAAATATATTTTTAATGATAACTTTAATAATTTTGTCATTCATCAAAATAAGCAATGTTGAATTTGATAAAAACATGCTGAATATAGAAGCAAAAGGACTGGAAAGTATTGAATTAAATGAAAAAATTTTAAAAAATTTCGAATTTTCTCCAGACAATACAATATTTATCAGCAACAACTTAATTGAAGCACAGGAATTATATAACGAACTAAAAGATTTAAAAATTTTCTCACAAATAGATAGTATTTCTCTTTTTTTGCCTGATACAGAATTGCAGGTTAAACGTTTAAGAAATGCATATGAAACAAAGAACGCACCAATTCAAAAATTTGAATTAAACACAACAGAATTAAAAAAAGTACTCAGCTCACTTAATTTCAATATGGCAAAAGCAGCAATATCTTTAAATCTTATGGGATATAAAGATTTAGCAAAACAATTGAGAGATATTATAAAAAGTGGTATTTTAATAAAAATATCAAATAAAAATATAAACGATTTAGTAAACATAGAAAATACAATAATTTCTGTAATAACTGAATTAAGAAAAAATCTAAATTCGGATAAATTAATTACTCTTAATGATATTCCAGATGAAATAAAAAGTAATTATCTTGGTAATGATGGTAAGATTTTAACAACAGCATATTCAAATGGAGATATATGGAATGTTGAATATCAAAAGGCATATTTCAAACAATTGGAAAAGTTGGAATTAAAAAATGTAAGTGGTACTGCATTAATATTTTTACGCGTTATTCAAATATCTGCAAGAGAAGGAAAAAAGATTTTATTATTAACAATTATATTTATATATATTGTATTATTATTCGATATGAAAAGTTTTAAATACGCTACGATGGCATTATTACCAATGATTTTGTCGATAATATTAATACTTGGTGTAATGGGTTGGTTTAATATTAAATTAAATGTGGTTAATATAGTAGCTTTACCTCTTATTATTGGAATAGGTGTAGATGATGGAATACATTTGATTCATAGATATAGAAGGGAAAAAAATTTAAGATTGGCATTAAAAAGTACTGGTAAAGCTATAACAATGACAACATTAACGACCGGAGCCGCTTTTGGAACATTTATGCTGGCTAAATATAGAGGTTTTATTGGATTTGGTCTTCTTTTATTGTTAGGAGTTATCTTTAGTTATCTTATAACTGTTTTTGTAGTAACATCGATAATAAGTTATATAGATAAAAATGATGAATCAAAATAATCAAAACGATGTGAAAATTTCAATTTAAACGTAATTTATCAATGATATAATATATTTGACAACAATATTTTAAGGAGGGATAAAATGCCAATAAATTATGGTTCAGATACCGGCAAAGGTTTTTATAAAGAAGAAGGATTATCTACATTTTTAAAAGCTGTTGAAAGTTCTATAATAAAATCTCCGGTGAAAAATAACAAAGTATTATTGAGTGATTTATGGGTAATATCATCATTGCCAAAGGATTTGATAATTGAAGTAATAAAAAAATATTCATCAGATTTAACAGTTCCAGAAGATATAAACGAAATAATAGATGATAGACATAATGAAATTATATGGAAAAAATCATAACTCAAAGAAAAAATGAGTAAAAAACATGTAATTAGTAATAATTGTGTTTAATTACTCATAATATAAAATATTCAGACTTGAATATTTTTTCAAGAAAGGGTATCATATTAATCGGAAATTAGCACTCGGATACTTTGACTGCTAAAAATAAAAATTGAGTAAGGAGGGTGATATGAATGAAAGTAAAACCATTAGGTAACAGATTATTGATAAAACCTGTTATAGAAGAAAAGAAAACAGAAGGTGGAATAGTATTACCAGATACCGCAAAAGAAAAACCTATGAGAGCAGAAGTTGTTGCAGTTGGAAACATAGATGATGATGTAGAAATAAACGTAGGTGATCATGTAATTTTTGCAAAATATTCTGGAACAGAAATAAAGATAGATGACGAAGATTTTATCTTAATTGATGTGGATGATATTTTAGCAAAATATGAAGACTAAGGAGGTGTTGTGAAATGGCAAAGATGATGATGTTTTCAGAAGAAGCAAGAAGAGCTCTTGAAAGAGGTGTTGATAAAGTAGCAAATGCTGTTAAAATAACCTTAGGACCTAAAGGAAGAAATGTAGTTTTAGAAAAAAGCTGGGGTTCTCCTACAATTACAAACGATGGTGTTTCAATAGCTAAAGAAATAGAATTAAAAGATAAATTTGAAAATTTAGGCGCACAATTAGTAAAAGAAGTAGCTTCAAAAACAAATGATGTTGCTGGTGACGGTACAACAACAGCTACAGTTTTAGCACAAGCAATGATAAAAGAAGGATTAAAAAATGTTGCAGCTGGCGCTAACCCAATGTTAATGAAAAACGGTATTCAAAAAGCTGCTAAAAAGGCTGTTGAAGAAGTTGGTAAAATGAGCAAAAAATTATCAAGCAAGGAAGACATCGCTCATGTAGCATCAATTTCTGCTAATAATGAAGAAATTGGTAAAATAATTGCTGATGCAATGGATAAAGTTGGAGAAGATGGTGTTATTACAGTTGAAGATTCAAAAACCATGGAAACATTTGTAGACTTCACAGAAGGTATGCAATTTGACAGAGGTTATATTTCACCATACTTTGTAACAGATACAGAAAAAATGGAAGCAATAATGAAAGAACCATACATTTTAATTACAGATAAAAAGATTTCAACAGTTAAACCATTAATTCCTGTATTGGAAAAAGTAGCCCAAGCTGGAAAACCATTAGTAATTATTGCAGAAGACGTTGAAGGTGAAGCATTATCAACATTAGTATTAAATAAATTAAGAGGAACTTTAGAATCAGTTGCAGTAAAAGCTCCAGGTTTTGGAGATAGAAGAAAAGCTATGTTACAAGATATAGCTATTTTAACAGGTGGAGTTGTAATTAGCGAAGAAGTTGGATTAACATTAGAAAACGTAACTTTAAATGACTTAGGTAGAGCAGATGTTGTTAAAGTAAGAAAAGATGACACAATTATAGTTAGCGGAAAAGGTGACGAAGAAAAGATTAAAGAAAGAATAAAACAAATAAAAGCACAAATTGAAAATACAACATCAGAATACGAAAAAGAAACATTACAAGAAAGATTAGCAAAAATGGCTGGCGGTGTTGCTGTAATTAAAGTTGGTGCAGCAACAGAAACAGAATTAAAAGAAAAGAAACATAGAATCGAAGATGCATTATCAGCAACAAGAGCAGCTGTTGATGAAGGTATAGTTCCTGGTGGTGGAGTAACTTTATTAAGAGCAAAAAAAGCTGTTGAACCATTATTAAATGAGTTAGAAGGAGACGAATTAATCGGAGCAAAAGTTGTATATAACGCATTAGAAGCTCCTATCAGACAGATAGCATTAAATGCTGGTGTTGATGGTGCAATAATAATTGATAGAGTATTGGCAAAAGACGAAGTTTCATATGGATATGATGCATTAAATAATGAATATGTTGATATGTTTGAAAAAGGTATTATCGATCCAGCTAAAGTTACAAGAAGTGCTGTACAAAATGCTTCTTCAATCGCATCAATGTTATTAACAACAGAAGTATTAGTAGTAGATGAACCAAAAGAAGAAAAAGCACCTGAAATGCCAGATATGCCAGCATATTAATAATGATCAATAAAAGCCGCCTTATGGCGGCTTCTTTTATTTTCTGCTACCTGGCTTATACACTTCTATACCCTCTTTACACATTGGACATTCATTCTCATTATAAGTTTTAGCTTTTACATTTACTAATGTTTCTAATGTGTGATCATTTAATTTATTTTTTTCACTTCTATTGACTATACATCCAACTCCAATAATATTTGATTCGTATTTTTTTAATGATTCAATAACTTCAAGTGTAGATTTTCCGGTAGTTATTACATCTTCAATTATAATAATTTTTTTATTTTTTTCTATATAAAAATTTCTTCTTAATTCCATTTTTCCATCTTTATTTCTTTCTGTGAATAAAAAAGGTATATTAAATGCTCTAGCAACTTCATATCCTATTATAACTCCACCAAGAGCAGGCGAAACAATATAATCTGGTTTTTCTATAAATTTTTTTGATAATTCTATACCGAGAATTTCAGCATATTCTGGAAATTTTAATACCTGAGCACATTGTATATATGTATCCGAATGAAGACCTGATGATAACAAAAAATGCCCATTTAAAATAGCATTTGTTTCTTTTAAAAGTTTTAATATATCCATTCCTTTACCTCCATTTATTAATTTTTTCATTAAATTCTATTGTTTTAACTTTGGGGTTTTCATCAAAAATTATAGCTCTTGATATGTTAATTACTATATTCTCATATCCGTTTAAATTTTCAAATAATTTTTTGATATTGCCACCTTGAGTACCTATTCCCGGAATTAAAAATAACATATTTTCTGATATTGAAATAATATTTTTTATATATTCTGAATTAGTTGCGCCAACAACTATACCTATTTTATTTAAATATTCTTTATTTAATTCATTCATTTTTTTTGTTATTTTCAAATATAATTCATCTGGAATTTCAAAATCATATGCCCCTTTATTTGAAGTTAACGCAAGTGAAAAAACATGTGAATTTTCATACTCCAAATATGGTTCTAATGTATCTATTCCCATTAACGGATTTATTGTTAATGAATCAACTTTTAATTTTTTAAAATAATATTCTGCATATGCTTTTGCTGTATTTCCAATATCCCCTCTTTTAGCATCCAATATAATTGGTATTTCAGGATCATTTTGTATATAATTTATTGTTTTTTCCAGAATTTCCATTCCAATTGGACCTAATTTTTCATAAAACGCTATATTTATTTTATATCCACATATTAAATCATTCGTTTGATCAATAATTTTTTTATTAAATTCTAAAATGTCTCCTTTTATCCTTTTTTCATCGCTATCCAATCCAACAAATAATACAGAATTTATTTTTTTTCTTCTTTCTATATATTTTTTATACATAATATCCCTCCAGGGCGCAAGATAATATTTCCTCATATTTTTTTTCTTTAAAATACTCTTCTAATTTATCAATTATCCTTGTAGGTATTTCTGGATCACTCATTACTCCAGAACCTATTCCAACCAAATTAGCACCTGCCATAATAAATTCTATCGCATCTTTATAATCAAATACCCCTCCCATTCCAATAATTGGCAAATTTTTAAACTTTCTTTTTATTCTAAATATAGTTGCAAGAGCTATTGGTTTTATAGCTGGACCACTAAATCCTCCAACCCCTCTTTTTAATATTGGTTTTTTGTTTTCTATTGATATTTTCATTCCCTTTGGTGAGTTTATCAATGTCACACCATCAGCTCCGCCTTTTATTGCAGAATATACTAATTCTTCCAAAAATGTTTCCACACCAAATTTTACAAACAATGGTTTTTTTGATATTTTTTTTGCTTCTTTTAAGAGATCAAAAATCTCTATTTCATCTGTTCCTAATGCGATTCCACTTTTTCCAACATTTGGACAGGATAAATTTAACTCAAAAAATGCCGCCTTTGAATTATTTAATTTTTCTATTAATTCAAGATAATCCTTTTTGTTATTTCCACCAATACTGAGTATTATATTTGTATTTAATTTGTTTAAAAATGGCAAATCATATTTCATGAAATCTTCTATTCCAGGGTTCTGAAGTCCTATTGAATTTATTATTCCAGATTTAACATTTACAATTCTTGGTGGTGGGTTACCTTCTCTCTTTTCAGGCGTTACCGTTTTCGCGGTAAATCCTCCTAATTTATTTAAATTTATATATTCCGATAATTCTTTTCCGTTACCTCCTGGCCCAGAGGCAATAATAATTGGATTTTTGAAATTAACACCACATATTTTTACCATTCAAGTTGCACCTCACTTAAATCAAAAATCGGCCCATCTTTACATATCATCTTTATTCCATTTTTCGTTCTTATTGGACAGCCCTTACACATACCAATTCCACATGCCATTCTCGCTTCTAAAGATGCGTATATTCTATTATTTTTAAATTCATTTTGTGTAGCTTTAATCATATCTAAACTGCCACAAATCAATAAATAATCTTTATCTGTAATATTTAACTGCTTAGCATATTCAATCATATTTATATTTTTTTCTTCATCTATGTGCAACCCTTCTAAATCAATTATTTTTTTTATTTCATTTGTTGAAAAACCATATATTTTACCCTTTACAAATTCTGGATATTTCTCTGAAAAATGTATAAGTGGTGCTGAACCGCAGTCTCCTCCAAGTAATACATATTTTTTATTTTTTTCTATTTTTTCTATAAATGGAGTTCCATAAGGGCCTCTTATTTCTATTTCATCATTTGTTTTTAAATTCTTTATTCTTGAAGTCATTTCACCAACTACAGCTATTAAAAATTTTATTATATTATTTTCCTGATATATTACTGAAAACGGCTTTGAAAAATCAAAACATTCTGACTTTATCATTACAAATTGACCGGGTTCTATGTCTATTCTTTTTTCTGTTTCTACAGTTAACAATATATAATTTTCTGTATTCCTATTTTCTCTTATTATAGCTTTCATTAAAATCCCCTTTCATTATATTTAATTTTCCCATCAATCATTGTCAATAATACTTTTCCATATAATTGTTTATAGGGCATATTTTTACCTTTTGAATATATTATTTTATCCCATTCTTCTTTTGGATTAAAAATAACTAAATCTGCAGAATATCCTTCTTTTATATCCCCAATTTTTGATAATTTAAAATTTTTCGAAGGGTTATAAGTTGTTTTTTCTATTAAATATTTGAAATCTATTTTATGTTTTTTTGAAAGAGTATAAATAGCAGGTAAAAAGATGTCTAATCCTGAGATTCCATTAGGAGCGTTTTCATAATCTTTATTCTTTTCCTTTAATGTATGTGGAGCATGATCACTTACAATAATATCAATATAATCAAGATTATTTATCAAATATTTTTGAGTATCTTTGTCTGGTAATGGAGGATTTATTTTTTTTAATGTATTGTTTTTCTCCTTTTCTAACAAAAGATGATGAAAGGTTATTTCACAACTTACTTTTAAATCTTCTGTTTTTGCATATTTTATTAAATCAAGTGTATTTGATGTTGATATGTGAGCAATATGAACATGAGAATTAGAAAACTTTGATAATTCTATATCTCTTGCAACCATCAATGATTCAAATATCTCTTTTCCCAAAAATCTCTTATCTTCACAATGATTTATTATAATTCCATTAAATTCTTTTGTAATTTGCAAAGCTTTTAACATTATTTCATCATCCCAAACTGGATCACCATCGTCTGAGAAAAATCTATATCCATATTTACTAAATTTTTTTAAATCATTTATTATTTTTCCTTCTCTTTTTTTTGTAATTGCAGGAATAGGAATAATTTTTGAAAGATTTGTTTTTCGACTTTTTTCTTCTATATATTGAAGGCTTTCCAAATTATCAAGAGATGGTTTTGTGTTAGGCATTACTCCTAATGTTGTAACTCCTCCATGAATTGCTGCTTTAAGACCTGTCTCTATAGTTTCTTTATATTCAAAACCGGGATCTCTTAAATGTGTATGCATATCTATTATTCCTGGTATAATTACGTATCCATTTGCATCAATTACTTTAGTTACTTTAGCTTTCTTTTGATTTTTTGTAATTTCAATTATTCTTCCATTTTCTATATATATATTAAATCTTCCATTTGTAGAATGTGATATTATTTCAGCATTTTTTATCATAATACTCATATTATCACCTGCTATATAAATTTTTAATACATAAACGTTTAATATATGAATGTTTTAATGTTAAATATCCCATATTTCATTATAATCGTGTGGTGTCTCACAATATTCGCATATCAATTGTCCTTTTTCATCTTTTATGAATGAACCTTTAACATTTTCACCATAAATAGGATTTGTTATACAATTTTCGTTTTTACATCTTAATTCTTCAAATCCATATACTTTTGGTGGTAGTTTTATTCTATATTTTTCTATTACCCTTGAATTTTTTATTATATTAACAGTTATATTAGGCGAAATAGCCGATAATTTTTTAATCTCTTTTTTGGTTAAATACCTATCAGGAAGACTTATATATCCTTTAAAATTTCCATCTTCTGATTTGAAAATCCCATCTGCACTATCTATATCAAAAAATTTCATTATTTTTCTTATTTTCATAATTGTTAAATAAATCTCTTCAGGTTCTTTCCCTTTTGCAATATGATCTATAACAGTTCCATTTTTAATTGGTTTAATACCTCTTTTTCCTTCTTTTTGAACTCCTTTATTTCCATTTTTCACTTCCGCATTTACTATGAATTTTTCATCATCTATTTTTGGTTCATTAAGCATTTCCGTTTTTATAGAAGTGTTAAAATCCGCTTTTAACGCACCACCAAACATTGATAATAATATAATTCTTGTCCAATATCCATTAATAGCTTGTTTTTCCCAACCATTTAAAGGTAATTTATCAAGAAAGGTAGGAATTGTGGGGTATATTTTGTGTCTTGGAAGAGGATGATAAAACTTTACCTGGTGTGGAAGTAGAGATAGAAAGTCTTTTCTGAAAGTAACTGAATTTCTTAATATAAATTCTTTTTCTAAAATATCTTCACCCATTCTTTCTAATTGAAGTCTGGTAAAATACCATATATCTGCAATATCCTTCTGTTTTAAATATTTTTCTATAGATTCAAATATTCTAACTTCAAAGCCGTTGTTCTTCATTTTTTCTATATAATGAAAAGGCATTGAAATTTCTTCTGGTGCAATTAAATCTACTTTAACACTTTTAAAAATTTTCAAACCATTGATTTTTGAGTGGACAGTTCTTCCATGAAGCAAATCACCAACAAGGGCTATATGGATAAAAGAGTTATCAAAATTCTTTTTTTCAAGGAAAGTAAATTCATCAAGAAGTTCCTGTGTAGGGTGTTCGTGTTTACCATCTCCAGCATTAATAAAAGAAGGAATAGGAAGGTTATTTCTGAGAGCAAATTGAGAAACGGATCTTTCAAGTAATCTACACGTACCTTCTAATTTTGTTCTAACAATGAAAATCGAATAATCACTATAGCCAGTTAGCATATTAAATGTATCAACATAACTTTCTTTTTTATTAAAAGAGGAATGATTTGAATCGAAGATTGTAACTCTAGCTTTTTTGTGGAATTTTGCAGCATTGATGAAGGATTCTTTGGTTCTTGTGCTTGGTTCAATAAAGACAATATAAATACCGACATTTTTGTTAATCATAAACTCAGATAAATCTTCCTTGTTAAGCCATTTTTGTTTTAAACGATAGGTCTGATTATACAAAAAAAGTTGCTCATCAACTGTAAAGTCATTTATAACCGCAAGGGACCTTCCAAGAAAATCATTTTTTAACACCACTGAATTTTCCAATTTACCCACCTCCCAAATTTTTATTCTCACAAATCATACACAAAAAAATTAAAAAAATCAATTAATATAACGTAACAGCAAAATTAACATTTTGCTGTTTAAATTTATTTTAGTGTGTCCAATTAGTAAAGCAAGCGAAAACTCGCAGATTGTCCGAAAAAATAGCGAATGTAGCCGGTCAATTTTGCACGGATGCAAAATTGAGTGAAGCCGAACATGGACGTGAGTCTGATACGACCGGCGAGAATGAGCTATTTTTGAGGATTAACAATCAAGGTTTGAGCGACTTTACTTTTTGGACATCGTAATTTATTTAAAATGTATTAAAAAGTCAAATTCACTAAAACATCTCGATTGCTTATCCTACAACCCGCGGTAGCGTGTATATTGCAAAGCAAATATTTAATTTCATGTAAGGTAAACTGTAAACTTAGTTCCAACCTGCCATTTTGATTCAAAATCTATTTTATATCCAGCTAACTCACATAAATATTTCACAATGGATAAACCAAGTCCGGAACCTCTGGCATACTTCTTTGCATCATATCCTCTATAAAATCTTTCAAATATTCTATCCTTCTCATTATCTCTTATTCCGATACCATTATCTTCAACAACTATTTTTTCTTTATTTATTATAATTTTTACTGTTGAATTTTCATGTGAATATTTTATGGCATTTGAAGTTAAATTTCTTAAAATTGTGTATATTACAAAAGAATCACCTTTTAAATAATCTACATTAGATATAAAATTTATTTTTATTTTTTTATTCGTTATTTTATTTTCAAGATCACTTATAACATCACTGAAAATTTTTCCGGGATCAAATATATCATATTTTAGCACATAACTACCAAATTCTGCCATGGATAATAATGTAAGTTGGTCCAGTATTCTTTCTATTTTATTTAAGGATTCTTTTACTTTAGATATGTTTTTTTTCAAATTAACTTCTTTTATAAAATCATCGAGTATATAAATATTCCCTTTTGCAACAGATAAAGGTGTTCTTATTTCATGAGATAAAGAAGTTATAAAATCTGCTTTGACTTTTTTTAAAAGTTCCTGTTCAGTTCTATCTTTTAATATGAGAACCTGTTCTTTTGAAAAATATTTAATAGAAAGATATTTGCTTTTTCCATGGAAAAAATATACTGTTGAATTAATATTAAAATCCTTTGAATTAATAATAGATTTTATAAATTCATCTATTTCATTAAATGTCATTATATTTATAATATCACTGTTTTCATTAAATCCATAATCTTTAGCTTTCATATTAGCACGTTTTACTTTAATTTTATCCAAAATTATATAAGCCTCATCAATATAATCCAATGTTTGAAATTTCATGTTTTCTCCCCTAATCTGTAACTTTTTTATTAAATTTATACCCCATATTTCTAATAGTTTTTATCCAGTTTTTGCCTATTTTAGAGCGTATCATACTAATGTGAACATCAACAACACGATCCGTAATATATTCATTGTCATACCATATACTTTCTATAATCTCATTTCTCGAAAATATTTTATTATTGTTTTTAGCTAATAAATATAATATTTCAAATTCTTTTGCTGTTAAATCAATAATCTTACCTTTGTATTTCACAGTATAATTATTAGAATAGATTTCCAGATCTTCAAATTGTAATTTTTCATCTTCATTTTTTAACCGCTTCAATAATGCTCTAACCCTTGCAACAACTTCTCTGGGATTGAATGGCTTTGTAATATAATCATCAGCTCCGCTTTCAATTCCAAAAATTTTATCTCTATCTGTATTTTTTGCAGAAATTATTATAATTCCTGTATTTTTATTTTTTGATCTGATATAAGGTAATATATCAACTGAATCACCATCCGGTAACATTATATCAAGTAATATAATATCAACCTTATTAGAATTTAAAAATTTAGTCATTTCATTTATCGAATCAACTTCAAATAATTCATATCTTTCTATTTCAAGATAGGTTTTTAATATATCCTTAATATCAGAATCATCCTCAACAATAAGAATAGATGACATATTTTCACCCCCAAATTATAAAAAATTGGTTATTTTTTCTCCTTTTTCAATATACACTATCTCTTCACAAAGGTTCGTCACCTGATCTGAAACTCTTTCAATATCCCTTGCAATCAATGCATAAGGTATAATAGATTTTTCATCTATTATATCCTTTTTAAAATCTATCAATATATCTTTTCTTATCTGAATTTCCAATTCATCTATTATATTATCTTTTTTCCAAATTTCTATGGCAAGTTCTGTATTTCTTTCATTAAAAGCTTTAAAAACTTCTTTCAACATTTCAAGTGATAACCCGATCATCTTCATCATATCTTCATTTAAAGAGGCTCTTATTCCATTATCTTTAAAATAAAAAACCTTTTGAGCAATATTACAGGATAAATCACCAATTCTTTCAAGATTATTTGAAAATTTAATCATAGTAATAATATATCTCAATTCTTTTGCTAATGGATTATAACGGGCAATGATCTGATAAACTTCATCTTCAATTTTTCTATTTATATCATCAATCTTATCATCAAGATTTATAACCTGCTTAGCTTTTGATTCATTATTGTTTTCTAAAGCTTCAATTGCTATATTAAATGAATCCAGAACTAAAGATAACATTTTTGATATATCTGCTTTTAATACTAAAATTTCATTTTCAAAGTGATGTACATTTTGCATTTATATAACCTCCATTATCCTATTCTTCCATTTAAGTAATCTTCTGTTAATTCATTTTTAGGTGATTTTATTATTTCAGAAGTTAATCCTCCTTCAATCAATTCACCCTGATACATAAAATACAAATAATCAGATATTCTTACTGCCTGGGCCAGATTATGAGTAACAATAATAATTGTATAATTTTCAGATAATTCTTCAAGTAATCTTTCTATTCTTTGAGTAGCAATTGGATCCAGAGCTGAGGTTGGTTCGTCTAATAATATAACTTCAGGATCAACTGCAATGGCTCTTGCAATACATAATCTCTGTTGCTGACCACCAGAAAGTTCATAAGCCGATTTATACAATTCATCCTTTACTTCATCCCATAAAGCTGCTTTTTTTAGAGAATTTTCAACTATTTCTTCAATTTTATTTTTATTTTTCATACCGTGAATTTTTAATCCAAAAGCAATATTCTCAAAAATTGACATTGGAAATGGAACTGGTTTTTGAAATACCATACCAACCCTTTTTCTATATATAGTAATATCTAAACTTTTATCATATATATTGGTGTCTTCAAACAATATTTCTCCTGAAATACGGTAATCTGAAATATTATCATTCATTCTATTTATACTTCTTAATAATGTAGACTTTCCACATCCAGACGGTCCTATAATTGCACTTATTCTATTCCTTTTAAATTTTATATTAATATCTTTCAAAGCTTGTTTATTTCCATACCATGCATTAAAGTTCTTTACCTCTATTATATCATCTTTTTTTATAATAACATTATTCATCCATTTTCCTCCTTATTCTAAATGCAATAGAATAAATTATTAAAATTATCATCATTAACAATGAAGCTGTTCCTTTCGCCATCCATTGCGCACTTTCACCATATACCATAGCTATATTGTAAATATGTGTGGGTAATGTCATTACCGGATCCTTTAAAGTTTTTGGCAAATGCGTTGAATAAAATACCGCTGCAGTTAAAAGCACTGGAGCTGTTTCTCCCATAACTCTTCCTGCACCAATCAAAACAGCAGTTATAATTCTTGATTTTGCTGCAGGTACTACAACTTTATAAATAACTTCAGTTTTTTTCGCTCCTAATGCATAAGCCGACTCCCTTAATGCATTTGAAACTCCGTTTAACGCTTCTCTTGTGGCAGAAGATATAATTGGCAATGCCATAACAGATAATGTTAATGCTCCAGATAAAAGTGATGTTTTGAAACCCAAAGTAATTGAAAACAAGGCTAAACCAAACAAACCAAACACAATTGAAGGTACACCAGATAAAGATGTTATAGCTATATCTAATAATCTTCCAAATTTATTATTTCCATATTCAGATAAAAAAATACCAGTTAAAACACCTATTGGAACAGAAATTAGAAGTGTTAAAAATAAAAGTAAAAAAGTTCCTAAAATCGCAGGAAATATTCCACCATCTGTCATCATATTTTTTGGAGATTCAAGAAAAAAAGATACTGAAAAATATTTAATCCCATCAAATATTACAAATAAAAATATAAAGACTATTGTAAGAAATACTAAATAACTTAAAAACCTAAATATATAGGAAAATACTAAATCTTTCTTCATTTTTTCAATCTCCTTAAATAACTTTTATTAAAATTTTTTAATTGAAATTCTTTTAGATATTAATGTTAATAAAAATGATATACTGAGCAAAAATAAGCCAGAAACAAATAAAGCTGAATAATGCAAACTACCTATTTCAACTTCTCCCATTTCACTTGCTATTGCAGCTGTTAATGGCCTTATAGGATCAAGTAATGAAGTTGGTAACATATTTGCACCTCCAGCTGCCATTAAAACAACCATAGTTTCACCTATAATTCTATTAATAGTTAAAATAGATGCATTTAAAATCCCAGAAATGGCTGCTCTTGATACAATTTTAAAACCAGCAGTAAATTTTGTTGAACCAAGTGCGAGAGCACTTTCTTTTAATTCAATATCAATAGAATCTAATGCTTCCTGCATCAAAGAAGCAGAATACGGCAAAGATAATATTGTAAGACCTATAGCAGCAAGCAACATATTCTCAGGTGACCATGCTCCTATTTCAAACATCCACGGGGAGATATAAATAATTAAAAACATACCAATAATTACAGATGGAACACCAGATAATAAATCTATGGATGATTTTATCATTCTCTTTTCAAATGGTGTTGCATATTCATACATAAAAAAAGCAACTATATATCCAAGGGGCAAAACAATCAAAGAAGTAAAAACTGTTAAAATAATAGAATCAAAAAGCATTGTAAGAATCCCATATGCTGCATCTTCAGAAGTTGGATACCAATCAAAAGTGGTAAAAATTCCCACACCAGCCTCTTTCAATGCTGGTATGGATTCTTTGATTATGAATATAAAAATTGATATTAAAGCAATTATACCTATAGTTGCAGTTAACTTTATCAAAATAGAATTCATTCTATTTTTAAATTCTCGCATTTGAACACTCCTTTTTTATCACCATTTTTACCAATAATTTTAAAACCCATATGCTGCAATATATCCTGCTTTCTCAGCTAATTCCTGACCTTTTTTTGATAATCCAAAGGTTATATATTCTTTTATAACTCCACTTTCAGGCCATCCATTAGTTACATCAATAAACATATATAATGGTCTTGAAATAGGATACTTTGCGTTTAAAATATTCAATTTAGTCGGATGTATATTTTCAACTGTTAAAACTTTTACAGAATTTGTCACATATCCAACGCCAACATATGCAATAGCATAAGGATTTCTGGAAACTTGTTCAATTTCAAATTGTGTAGACTCAACCATTTTTACTGTTGAGGCCATTCGTTCTTTGTTTAAAACCTTTTTTTCAAAAGTCTCATATGTACCGGAAGCTGTATTTCTTGAATAAATAACAATTCTTTTCTTTGGCAAATTCGGGTTTACCTGATTCCATGTTCTGATTTTACCTGTATAAATATTTTTTAATGTTTCTAAAGAAATATTATCTATTTTTAATTTTGGATTAACAATTATTGCAATTCCATCATAGGCAATAACAATAGGAGCAAAATATTTATTTTCTTCATTCATTTTTTTTATTTCTTTTTCTTTTAAAAATCTGCTTGCATTTGCAATATCTGTTGTCCCATTAAATAAAGCTGCAATTCCAGTTGAAGATCCGGCTCCCTCAAGAGTTATCTCTAAATCTGGTTTAACTTTTTTAAGTTCTTCTATCCATAATTGAGCAATAGGAAAAATAGTATTAGAACCTTTAATAATCAACTTTGTTGAAAAAGAAATAACTACAAAACTCATTAATAATACAACTAAAAATACCTTTTTCATAATTTAACCTCCCATTTTGATTTTTATTCCTTAATGCACCTAAATTGTATACTCTAATTTTTTTCTTAATATTTATCTATATTAAGAAATATTAAAGAAAAAAATCACAAAATTTGAGGATTTTTGCTTTTGGAGTAATATACAACCAACAAAAAACTCCAGCTTTTGCTGGAGTTATATTTTTGAAGGATTTTCAAAATTGGTTTTTATAAACCAAATATGTAATTTTATTCCATTTTCTCCTTCTTCTATATATTCAAAATCTTTTATTGTATTTGAATATATTATTAGCCATCCCTCTTTTATCCCTTTTCTTTTTATATATTCTTTTATTTGTTTTTTTGATTTTTCATATTGATCTTCATCTATATTTGCTTTTATTTCTATTAAGTATTCTTTGTTGTTTAAATTTATCAATAAATCTATTCTTCCTCCGCCTATTTGTGTTTCTGGATATACTTTTCCATCTGCTGCTTCTACATACAAACTAAGAAATTGATCAAGATTGTATTGATATACCCCTTCGTAATAGTTCCTGCCTTTGAACATTACTGCTCCTCTTGATTTTATATATTTTATATATCTTTTTATCAATTTGTTTAATTCCAGACTTCCATCTTTGTTTAGATATTTTTTTATACTTTCATCAAATGGTTTCATTTGCGATTTTTCTCCATTGATTTGTGGTTTGAATCTTGCATATAATGCTTTGTAATACAACGGCACTTTTACACAGCATATGCCTTCACAATTGTCTATTACTCCGTTTATATATAAGAATTTTATGTTTT